>NZ_BAAATR010000006.1:43516-275001 GCF_039533515.1 Kitasatospora cystarginea
CGCCGACGCACCCGCCTCCACCAAGGGCACCCCGGTCGCAGTACCCCCAGCCGACTTCGACCCCTTCGCACCCCCGGCACCCGCCGCCACCACCACCACCGACGCACCCGCCTCCACCAAGGGCACCCCGGTCGCAGTACCCCCAGCCGACTTCGACCCCTTCGCACCCCCGGCACCCGCCGCCACCACCACCGACGCACCCGCCTCCACCAAGGGCACCCCGGTCGCAGTACCCCCAGCCGACTTCGACCCCTTCGCGGCCGCAGCTCCCTCGACCAGCGTGTCGGCAACTCCCGCCGCTGCTCCGGTAGTTGCCGCCGCTGCTCCGCAACCCGCGCCGGCTGCGGATCCGTTCGGCACGGTGATGAACAACCAGCCCGCCGACCCGTTCGGCACGGTGATGACCGGCTCCTCGCCCGCACCGGCACCCGCCCCTGCTCCGACACAGTCGCAGTCGTTCACCGTTCCCCCGCCGCCGGCGCACCCGCCGACGATCCCGGCCCCACCCAAGGGCAAGGGCACCCCGGTGGCCGTACCCCCGGCGGACTTCAACCCGTTCGCACCTCCGGCGCCGTCCACCGACGCACCGGCCGCCGCGGAGGAGCAGGCCCCGCCGACCAAGGGAACTCCGGTCAACGTTCCCCCGCCGGACTTCAACCCCTTTGCCGCCGCCTCCGCCCCGGCCGCGGCACCCGCCGCCCCGGCGACCCCGGAACCGCCTGCCAACAATCCCTTCGGCTGAGCCGGAGAACCGGCGTCAAAGGACCGGCGGCAACGGCGGAAGCCGGGACGTCAAAGAGCTCACCCGAAAGCCCGAAGCGGCCGGACGGACCCACACACTCGGGTCCGCCCGGCCGCCCTGTTCGCTGTCCGTCCGTGTCGGCGCTACCGGCAGCCCTCAGCCGACTGACCGTCAACTACCTGCGGAGCCGAGTAGTTGCCGCACCCCTGCGACGTGTCAGCTCCGCCGCGCGAGGTGGACGACATCGGGCACGCCCCGCAGCACCGGGATCTCCACCGTGTGCACATCGGCGAAGCCCGCCGCTCGCAGCGCCTCCTCGAAGGCGGCGGACGGCTGCGCGCTCCACACCGCCAGCACCCCACCGGGCGTCAACCGCCGCTGGGCGGCGGCCAGTCCGGCAGGTCCGTAGAGGCCGAGGTTGGAGTCGGTGACCGTCCAGTCCGGGCCGTTGTCGATGTCCAGGCAGAGCGCGTCGTACAACTCGCCCTCGGCGCGCAGGAACTCGACCAGGTCGGTGTGGAGCACCGTGACCCGCGGGTCGTCTTCCAGAGCGTGCGCGGAGAACGCGGCCAGCGGGCCGGAGCGGTGCCAGTCGATGATGGCACCCTCCCGCTCGGCGACCGCGATCCGGCCCCAGCGGGGCTCGGCGGCGGCGTGCGCGAGTGAGAAGCCCACACCCAGGCCGCCGATCAGCACCGAGGGGCTCTCGACCGAGCCGAGCTGGTCCAGGGCCGCCTGGACCAGCAGCCGCTCGGAACGCCCATCGGCGGTGTCCATCAGGAAGCACCCGTTGGCGATGATCTCGAAGTGTTCGCCTCGCTGCCGCAGCACCACCTCGCCGTACGGACCCTCATGCCGGTCGAGCGTGACAGGGGTGTCCAGTCCGTTCCGGTCGGGCAGTACGGCCATCGTGGTCCTCATCGTGTGCGGCCAGCGGTACCGGACCACTTTACGTCAGCCCGGTTCCCAACGGCCCTGCCACAGATGCCCGCCACAAACCCGCCGGGCTGGCGAGCGGCATCCGCTCGAGTGCTGCGCGGCATCCGCTCAGGTGGTCAGCAGCACGCCCGCGTAGGAGACGCCGGCGACCACCACCCAGGAGGCCAGTCCGAGTGCCGCGACCCGCCCGCCGGTGCGGGCCAGGGTGGGCAGGTGGACGGCGCTGCCGAGACCGAACAGGGCTGCCGCCAGCAGAAGTTCCTGTCCGTCGCCGGCGAGCGTCAGCACCTCCGCCGGGACGGTCACCACCGAACGCAGCACGATCATGGCGAGGAAGCCGAGTACGAACAGCGGCACCAGCGGCGGCCGTTTCCCTCCGCTCTCCCCCGCGGCGTTCCCCTCCGGACGCCGCCTGATCAGTGCCACCGCCACGCCCGCCGTCAGCGGCGCCAGCAGCACCACCCGCATCAGCTTGACCAGTACGGCCTCGCGCAGCGCGTCCGCCCCACCGGTCTGCGCGGTCGCGACCACCTGCCCGACGTCGTGCACGCTCGCCCCGACCCAGCGTCCGAACTCGGCGCCGCCGAGCCCCAACGGGTGCTGCAGCAGCGGGAGTACCGCGATCGCCAGCGTTCCGCAGAGGGTGACCAGCGCCACCGAAGTGGCGACGTCCTCCTCGTCGCTCTCGGCGACCTGACTCACGGCGCCGATCGCGGAGGCGCCGCAGATCGAATAGCCGGTGGCGATCAGCAGCGGCTGGTCGCCGCGCAGGCCGAGCCTGCGGCCGAGCCAGAGGGTGCCGAAGAAGGTCGCGACGACCACGGCCAGCACCATCGCGACCGTGGCCCAGCCGAGGCCGAGCACGTCGCCGAGGCTGAGTTTGAGGCCGAGCAGTACGATCCCGGCCCGCATCAACCGCTTTCCGGCGAGCGAGAGTCCGGGCCTGGCCGCACCCTTGACCAGCGGGCGCAGCCACGGCACATGCGCGACCGCGACGCCGAGCACCACGGCCGCGGTCAGCCGCGGAACGGCGGGTATCAGCTGGTGCACGGCCCAGGCGGCGGCCACGCCGAGTGCGGCGAGCGCCAGTCCCGGGCCGTTGCGCCGGGACGCCGGCCCGAGGACGGGGGGCGTGGTGGGTCGTCCGGCGGTATCGACGGTCAGCGTCACGGGCCCGCTCACCGCTCGTCGGAAGGCAGCCGGTAGACCCGGCGGACGCTGCTGCCGATCCTGGAGATGTCCGCGCCGTAGACGTGCAGGGAGATCGCGGTGTCGCTGCCGCAGTTCTGCACCCGGTGGATGTCGCCGGGCGGGGCGAAGCCGCAGACGGCGCCGACCGGGTTGGTGACGTCCTCGGTGGCGATCAGCCGGGCGGCGCGACCGTCGGGGACCAGCCGGTACCGGCGTTCGCTCTCCGTGCCCTGGTGGACGCCGGTGGCGCACCAGGAGACGTGGTCGTGGATGGAGGTGTGCTGTCCCGGCAGCCAGACCAGGGCGACCAGGGAGAAGCTGCCGTCGGACTCGGCGTGGATCAGGTGCTGGCGGTAGCGGTCCGGATCGCCCAGCTGCTGGTCGGCGGTGAGCAGGTCGGCTGCGCCGAGGTGTGGTGCGAGTTGCTCGCCGACCAGGTAGGCGGTCAGGTCCGGAGGAAGGCCGCGGTCGACGACCTCGCGCAGCCCGCCGATCAGGCGGTGCATACGCTCCGTACACCGGTCGGCGGTAACGGTGGCGGAAGTGTTCATATCTGGAGCGTCGGCTGATCAAGCCATTACGTCCAACGACAGTCTTTTGACTGTATGCCAACTCTAGCTTATGGGTCGCCGCCCTCGGCCGCCTCCCGCCGGGTGCCGCCTCAGCACCCGACCCGAGCGGCCCCCGCCCGGCGCAGCTCGTCCAGCACCAGCGCGGTGGCCGGTATCCGCTGGTGCTCGCGCAACACGTACGCGCAGACCTTGCGGCGAAGGTGCGGTTCGACCAGTCGGCCGGTGACCTTGCGGTGACACATGAAGGAGAGCACCAGCGCGGGCATCAGGGCTATGCCGACTCCGGCCGCGACCAGGCTCTGCACCGCGAGGTTGTCGTCGGTACTGAAGACCACGTCGGGGGCGAAGCCCTCCTCGGCGCAGACGTGCAGCAGGTTGGCCCGGCAGCGCGGACACCCGGCGATCCACCGCTCGGTCTCCAGGTCGGCCAGACGCACCGCATGCCGCCGGGCGAGCTGGTGGCCGACCGGCAGCAGCACGGTCAACTGATCTTCCATCAGGGGGACTTCGACCAGTTCGGGCGGGGTCTCGGCGCGCACGCCCGGGTAGGTGAAGGAGAGCGCGATGTCGCACTCGCCGCGCAGCAGCCGCTGGACGGAGTCGGGCGGCTCGGCCTCCAGCAGCTCGACCCGGACCCCGGGGTGCCCGGCGAGCAGCCGGGCCATCGCCTCGGGGATCAGGGTGGCGTTGGCGCTGGGGAAGGCGCAGACCCGAACCCGGCCGGCGCGCAGCCGGGCGAGTGCGCCGAGCTGCTGCTGGGCGGCCTCCATGCTGGCGAGGATGGTCCGGGCGTGCCGGGACAGGGCCTCGCCGGCCTCGGTGAGTCGCAGTCCGCGCCCGGCGCGGGTGAACAGCGGTACGCCGACGTCGCGCTCCAGCGCCTTCATCTGCTGGGTGATGGCGGGTTGGGTATAGCCGAGGGCCCGAGCGGCGGCCGAGTAGGAACCGGTGCTGACGACCTCGTGGAACGTCCTGATGTGCCGTGAGTCGAACACTCCTGAATCATAAGCAGATTTTGGAGTCCCATCCGCAATACCCCAGTCTTCGCTTTGGTATTCGGGCATCGCAGGGCTACTGCCGCGCCTCCGGAGGCAGGCCCGTCACCACACCCGCCGCTGCGATCGGGGCGCCGCCCTTGACCTTGGGGCTGCGCCGGGTGCGCCTCTCGGCCCACCGGGCCAGCCAGGAGAGCAGCAGGCACATCCCGATGTAGACGGGTGCGATGACCATCACCACCGGGATGAACGGGAGGTCGTAGTCGAGGTTGGTGGCGATCAGCTTCCCGGCGTGCAGGAACTCCTCGAAGGTGATCAGGAAGCCGAGCGAGGTGTCCTTGAGCGCCACCACCAACTGGCTGATGATGGTCGGCAGCATGGCCCGGTTGGCCTGCGGCACCAGTACGTACGCCATCACCTGGGTCTTGCGCATCCCGAGTGCGAACGCCGCCTCGCGCTGGCCCCTGGGCACGGCGAGCACGCCGGCGCGGAGGACCTCGGCGAGGACCGAGCCGTTGTACAGGGTCAGCCCGGCGACCAGTGCCCACAGCGGCTGCACCTTCAGCGCGACGAAGATGAAGAAGATCATCACCAGCAGCGGCATGGCCCGGAAGAACTCCACCACCACTGTGGCGAGCAGGCGGACGGGGCGGTGGTCGGAGAGCCGTCCGGCGGCGAACAGCGCGCCGAAGGGCAGGGCGAGGAGCACCGTCCAGCCGAATGCGGTCAGGGTGTTGCCGAGCCCGCGCAACAGCAGGTCCTGGACGCCCCGGTACTCGAACGGCATCCACTTCCGGTAGGTGAACTGGTGGGTGTGGAACAGCATGTACACCACCCAGCCGATCAGCGCGGCGATCAGCAGCACCGCAACACCGCCGTAGAACCGGTGCCGGGCCAGTGCCCTGGGGCCGGGGATGTCGTAGAGCGCGGAGCCGCTGGTCATCGGGAGGCCGCCACCCGTCGTTCGAGGAGGTTGAAGAGCGCACTGATCGCCAGGCTGATGATCAGATAGCCGGCCGCGATCCAGACGAAGGCCCAGATGATGCTGTAGCCGAGCTCGTTGAGGGTGCGGTAGGTGCCGAGCAGTTCGGTCACGCTGAACGAGCCGGCGATCGCGCTGTTCTTCACCATCGCGATCATCACACTGCCGATCGGTGCCACCACCGAGCGGTACGCCTGCGGCATCACCACCAGGCCCAGCGTCTGGCCGAAGGTCATCCCCAGACTCCGTGCCGCCTCCCCCTGGCCTGGCGGCACGGTGTTGATGCCCGAGCGCAGCGCCTCGCAGACGAAGGCCGAGGTGTAGCAGCCGAGCGCCAGCACCGCGAAGACGAAGAACGGCAGCACGATGTCGAACCTCGGCAACCCCAGCACCACCACGAAGAACAGCAGCGTCAGCGGGGTGTTGCGTAGCACGGTCACCCAGCCGGTGCCGAACGCCCGCAGCGGCCGCACCGGCGAGACCCGGAAGGCGGCCATCAGCACCCCGAGCAGTAGCGCCAACACCCCGCTGAACACCGTGAGTTCGAGCGTGCCGAGGAAGCCGTTCCAGTAGGTCGGGAGATTGGCGGTCAGGACTGTCATACCAACTCGGGCCTCTCTCAGTACCGGTCGATCAGCGGCGGAGCCGGCGCGGGCACCCCGGACAGGCCGAGGGTGGCGTCGTACGCCTTCTTCCAGTTGCCGTTCCGCATGTTCCGCACCAGCGCGTCGTCGATGGCCAGCCGCAGCACCCGGTCGTCCTTGGGCACGCCGATGCCGTACGGCTCGGTGGAGAACGGCTTCCCGGCGAGCTTCAGCTCGTCCGGGGCCTTGGCCGCGTACCCCTGCAGGATGGCGTTGTCCGTGGTCACCGCGTCCACCTGGGCGGTGATCAGGTTGTCGACGCAGGCCGAGTAGGTGTCGTACCCGACCAGGTGCGCCTTCGGGTAGTCCTGCCGGATCCGCTGGTACGGCGTGGAACCAGCGGCCGAGCAGACCTTCTTGCCGGCCAGGTCCTGCGGGCCGTGGATGCTGTGCCCGTTCCTCCGGACCAGCAGGCTCTGCCCTGCGATGAAGTACGGCCCGGCGAAGCCCACCAGCTTCTTGCGGTTGGCGTTGATGGTGTAGGTGCCGACGTAGTAGTCGACCTGGCCGTTCTGCAGCGCGGTCTCACGGTTGGCCGAGGCGATGGTCCGGAACTCGATCTGCCCGACGCCGAACCCGAGGTCGGCGCCGACCATCTTGGCGATCTCGATGTCGAAGCCGGAGTACTGGCCGGTCGCCGGGTCCCTCCAACCCAGGTACGGCTGGTCCTCCTTGGCGCCGACCACCAACCTGCCCCGCGCACGTGCCCGGTCCAAGGTGGGCGAGCCCTGGACTGCGGCGGCGTTCTGCACCGGGTAGCCGGGCAGCGCGCTCGCCTGCGGCCCCTTCGGCGGCGGGGTGCCGGGTTTGCCGCAGGCTGTGAGCAGCGCACAGAGCAGCACGAGGACGGGGAGACGCTTCACCTGGCCGCCCCTCAGTGGTTCAGGATCTTGGAGAGGAAGTCCCTGGCCCGTTCGGTGTTCGGCGCGCTGAAGAACTCCTCCGGCGGGCGGTCCTCCAGGATCCGCCCGTCCGCCATGAACACCAGCCGGTTGGCCGAGGCCCGCGCGAAGCCCATCTCGTGGGTGACGACCAGCATCGTCATGCCCTCGCGCGCCAGGCCCCGCATCACGTCGAGCACCTCATTGATCATCTCGGGGTCGAGGGCCGAGGTCGGCTCGTCGAACAGCAGCGCCTTCGGGTCCATCGCCAGCGCCCGGGCGATCGCCACCCGCTGCTGCTGGCCGCCGGACAGCTGCGCCGGGTACTTGTCGGCGTGCGCGGCCAGCCCCACCCGCTCCAGCAGGTCACGGGCCTTCCGTTCGGCCTGGGACCCGGTCCGCTTGCGGACCTGCAGCTGAGCCAGGGTGACGTTCTGCAGCACGGTCTTGTGGGCGAAGAGGTTGAACGACTGGAAGACCATCCCGACCTCGGCCCGCAGCCCGGCCAGGCCCTTGCCCTCCTCGGGCAGCGGGACGCCATCGATGGTGATGGTCCCCGACTCGACCGTCTCCAGCCGGTTGATCGTCCGGCAGAGTGTGGACTTGCCTGATCCGGACGGGCCGATCACCACGACCACCTCACCGCGCCCGACGGTGAGGTTGATGTCGTACAGCACCTGCAAACGGCCGAAGTACTTGTTGACGCCGGCCAGTTCGATCAGCGGGGCGAAACCTGCGGTACTCATGGTGCGGAACCCTCCCGGGGCTCGGGAGGACTAGCTGCCGCGCCGGCTCTTGACCGGCCGGCCGGGCCGGACAGCCGCGACCGGGGCCGCCGGCAGGACGGCCCCGAGCGGCGCGGTCGCGGTGGACACCCGGAACCGGATCCGTGCCGGCTCAGGGCCCGCGAGCAGCCGCCGGAGCGCCAGGAACACGATCACTCCGACCGCCCCGGTCAGAGCACCCGCGATCTCGCTTCCGCCCCTGCCGCCGGACCGGGAACCGCCTGAAGTCTTGGCCACAGAGGCAGTCTGCGCCGCGGCCGTTCCGCCCCCGCACCGCGCGCCGCCCCCGGTACCCCGCCTGGCCCACCCCGTACACCCAACCGGCGGCAGCCCCGGAGGGGTGAATCCGGCACCAGGGGGCGCTACAGCGGTGCGCCCCCGGTGCCCGGGCCGGCCTGTCCGTCGGGCCCGCTACCCCTCGTCGCGCCAGGAGCGCCAGAGCGCCGCGTACGCCCCGCCCGCCGCCACCAGCTCCGGATGGCTCCCGTACTCGCTGATCCGCCCTTGCTCCACCACCGCGATCACATCCGCGTCGTGCGCCGTGTGCAACCGGTGCGCGATGGCGATCACCGTACGCCCCTCCAGCACCCGTGAGAGCGAACGCTCCAGGTGCCGGGCCGCCCGCGGGTCCAGCAGCGAGGTCGCCTCGTCCAACACCAGGGTGTGCGGGTCCGCCAGCACTAGCCTGGCCAGCGCCAACTGCTGGGCCTGCGGCGGCGTCAGCACCGTCCCGCCCGAACCGACCTCGGTGTCCAGGCCGTCCGGCAGCGCCGCCACCCACTCCCCGGCGTCCACCGCCGCGAGCGCCGCGCGCAGTTCGACGTCATCGGCGCCGGGCCGGGCCAGCCGCAGGTTGTCCCGCAGGGTGCCGACGAACACATGGTGCTCCTGGTTGACCAGTGCGACCTGCGCCCGGATCCGCTCGGCGGGCATCCGCGCCAGCGGGGCACCGCCCAGCGTGACGCTCCCCCGGCCCGGGGCGTAGATCCCCGCCAACAGCCGCCCCAGCGTGGACTTTCCCGCCCCCGACGGCCCGACCAGCGCGACCCGGCTGCCGGGCGCGACGTCCAGGCTGATGCCGTGCAGCACATCGACGCCGTCGCGGTAGCCGAAGGCCACCTCGCTCGCCGAGACCTCGCGGCCCGCCGGACGCACGGTCTCGTCCGTCTCCGGGTCCACCACCTCGCGGACCCCGACCAGCCGGGCCAACGAGGCCTGGCCGACCTGGAGTTCGTCGTACCAGCGCAGGATCAGGTCGACCGGGTGGGTCAGCGCCTGGGCGTAGAGCACCCCGGCGGTCAACTGGCCGATGCCGATCCAGCCCCGGGTCGCGTAGAGGCCTCCCAGGGTGAGGGTGGCCAGCACCGCCAGCGCGTAGGTGGCGTCCACGCTCGGGAACCACACGGTGCGCAGCCACAGGGTGTACCGTTCCCAGGCCAGCCACTCGCCGATCCGACGATCCGTCAGCTCGACCCGCCGCTCACCCAGCCGGAGCGCCTCGACCGTGCGCCCGGCGTCCACCGTCTCGGCCAACACGGTGTTGACCGCCGCGTACCCGGCCGACTCGCTGCGGTAGGACTGTGGGGCGCGCCGGAAGTACCAGCGGGAGGTGGCCAGCAGCAGTGGCAGTCCGATCACCGCGGTGATCGCGAGCAGCGGCGAGGTGAGCAGCAGGGCGCCGAGCACCAGGACCACGGAGACCAGGGCGACGGCGAGTTCGGGCACCGCCTCGCGGACCGACTTGGCGAGCCGGTCGATGTCGGTGGTGCCGCGGGAGACCAGGTCGCCCGTCCCGGCGCGTTCCAGCACGCCGGGCGGCAGGGCGACCGAGCGCACCAGGAAGTCCTCGCGCAGGTCGGCCAGCATCCGCTCGCCGAGCATGCTGCCGCGCAGTCGGGACCAGCCGATGAAGCCGCTCTGGACGAACAGCGCGAGCAGGTACCACCCGATCGCGGTGAGGATCCGGCTCCCGGTCGTCCCCGCGCTGAGCTCCTGCACCAGCGAGCCGAGCACCCAGGGGCCGGCCAGTCCGGCGACGGTGGCGGTGGCGTTGAGTGCGATCACGGCGGCGAAGCCGGCGCGGTGCCGGCGGGCCAGCAGCCGGACGTAGGCGCGGACGGCGGCCGGGGAGGCCACCGGCAGCATGGCGGCCGGCCCGTGCTGCCGTACTTCCGGGGGCTTCATACCTTCTCCTCGGCGGGCGCGGATGCGGACGGACCGTCCTGCGCGGTTCTCCTGCCGGCGCTGGCCGCCCCTTCGTCGCGGGTGACGATCGCCCGGTACTCGGGGCAGCCGTGCAGCAGTTCTCGGTGGGTGCCGCTGGCGGCGACCCGGCCCTGGTGGACCAGCAGGACGGTGTCGGCCCGGTCGAGCAGCAGCGGGCTGGTCGCGAACAGCACGGTGGTGCGGCCCTCGCGCACCTCGCGCAGCCCGGTGGCGATCCTGGACTCGGTGTGGGCGTCCACCGCGCTGGTGGGCTCGTCCAGCACCAGCACGGCCGGGTCGGCCGCCAACGAGCGTGCCAGCGCGAGGCGTTGGCGCTGGCCGCCGGAGAGCGAGCGCCCCTTCTCGGTGATCCGGGCCAGCATCGGGTCGCCCTGGCACTCGGGCGAGCCGTCGACCAGGGCGTCCAGCACGTCCCCGGCGCGGACGGCGGCCAACGCCCGCTCGGGGGCGATGCGCCCGGTGCCGGGGACGTCGAACAGCTCGGCCAGGGTGCCGGAGAGCAGCACCGGGTCCTTGTCCTGGACCAGTACGGCGGCCCGCACCTCGGCCAGCGGCACCTCGTCCAGCGGGGTGCCGCCGAGCCGTACCGAGGGCTCGGGCTGCTCGCCCTCGGCCAGCGGCAGATGCCCGCCGAGCCGTCCGGCCAGGTGGCCGGCGACGTCCGGATCGCCGCAGACCACGGCGGTGATCCGCCCGGCGCGGGCGGTCAGCCCGGTGAGCGGGTCGTGCAGGTCGGCGCGCTCGGAACGGGTGAGCCGGGCGGTGAGGGCCTCGCCGTCCGCCGTCCGGTTCAGCGCCAGCAGTCGGACCGCCCGCCCGGCCGCGACCCGGGCGACGCTCCAGGCGTGCGCGGCCTCGCCGAGGATCCGCAGCGGCGAGGAGAGGAAGGCCGTCGCCCCGTACACGGCGACCAGTTCGCCGATGCCGATCTGCCCGCGGATCACCAGTTCGGCGCCGTACCAGGTGGTGGCGACCACGAACAGGCCGGGCAGCAGCACCTGCTGGGCCTGCATCAGCGACCAGATCCTGGCCGTACGGACGGCGGCGCCGCGGACCTGTTGCGAGGCCGCCCGGTAGCGATCCAGGAAGAGCTCCTCGCCGCCGATGCCGCGCAGCACCCGCAGTCCGGCGACGGTGTCGGCGGTCAGCTCGGTGGCCTTGCCCGCGAAGGCGCGCTGGGTGCTGTAGCGGCGCTCCAGCGGGGCGAGCAGCGGCCACACGGAGGCCGCGAGGACGGGCACGCCGAGCAGGACCGCGAGGCCGAGCAGCGGCCGGCGGACCAGCACGATCGTGCCGAGGCCGAGCCAGACCAGGACGGCGGCCCGCACCCTGGCGAGCAGTTCGACGTACCAGCCGATCCGCTCCACGTCGCTGCTGCTGACCGCGACGATCTCGCCGGTGGCGATCCGCCGGGACAGCCCGGCGCCGAGCCCGGATGCCTGCCGGGCCACCAGCTGGCGCAGCTGGGAGGCGGCGGTGATCCAGTTCCACACCGCCTGCCGGTGCAACTGGACGGCGCCGAAGGCCTGGAGCGCGGCGAGCAGCAGGGCGAGGGCGCCGGTCCGCCAGATCCCGGCGGTGTCGCCGGCCACGGCGGCCTGGATGCCGAGGCCGAGCGCCAGCGGAAGGGCCGCCTGGCAGGCGAGTTCCAGTACGCCCCAGGCGGTGGCGAGCAGTTGGCCGCGCCGCTGGCTGCGGCGCAGCCAGCGCAGGAAGGCGCGTGGTGAACCCAGGTCGGGGACGCCCGGATCCGGCATGGGTAGGGGCTTGAGCGGCATGACGCTCCGTTGCGGGGGTGGTGCGGGCAGGATGCTCAGGCACGCGGCCCAGGTCCTGGGCGCGGCGGGTCGCCCGGCGCGATCCGCAGGCCGGGCGGGACGAGGTGACGGCGGGGGTGCGGGTCATCAGGACGTCATGGGCACCGAGAGTGCCGCCCGCACTGTGACGTACGCAACAGGTTTTCCCGCATCGGCCGCTCAACGCAGGGCCGCGGAACGTCATTTGGCGTCGAGGTACATCAATTTCGGTGAATTCTTGGCAGATCGGGAACATACCGACCCCGCCCAGGGTTGCTTCCCAGCGGCACTATCCGACTGACCGGAGGGCACCCCTTTCAGTGAGCACCATCCCCAGCGTCACTCTGAACAACGGCGTCCGGATCCCGCAGCTCGGCTTCGGCGTCTGGCAGGTACCGGACGCCGAAGCGGCGACCGCCGTCCGCACCGCCATCGAGGCCGGCTACCGCAGCATCGACACCGCCGCCATCTACGAGAACGAGGCCGGCACCGGCCAGGCGATCGCGGCGGCCGGTGTGCCGCGCGAGGAACTGTTCATCACCACCAAGCTGTGGAACTCCGGCACCCGGGACTGGTCGGGCCTCCAGGGCCAGGACGCCGTGCTGCACGCCTTCGACGAGTCGCTGGCCAAGCTCGGCCTGGACTACATCGACCTCTACCTGATCCACTGGCCGCGCCCGATGCACGGCACCTTCCTCAACATCTGGAAGGCCTTCGAGAAGCTGTACGCCGAGGGCCGGGTCAAGGCGGTCGGCGTCTCCAACTTCGGCCCGCAGCAGCTTGACGCGCTGCGCCAGGAGAGCTCGATCGTGCCGGTGCTCAACCAGGTCGAGCTGCACCCGCACTTCCCGCAGCACGAACTGCGCGAGTACCACGCCGCGCACGGCATCGCGACCGAGGCCTGGAGCCCGCTGGGCCAGGGCAAGGAGCTGCTCACCGAGCCCGAGCTGGTCAAGATCGCCGAGAAGCACGGCCGCACGGTGGCCCAGGTGGTGCTGCGCTGGCACCTGCAGAGCGGGATCATCGCGATCCCGAAGTCGGTCACCCCGTCCCGGATCAGGGAGAACATCGACGTCCTCGGCTTCGAGCTGGACGCCGAGGACCTGAGCGCGATCGCCGGTGTGGCCACGGGCAAGCGCCTCGGCCCGGACCCGCAGGAGTTCGACTGGAGCTGACCGCCCGAGCGGTCCGCCGCCGGCGGTGACGGGAAGACGAGCGGCCGGTCGCTGCCCCCGGATCGGAGGCGACCGGCCGCTCGTCACGCCGCCGTGCCCGGACGCACCCGGTGATCGGGGCCGTTCGACGCGGTGGCAAATCGTTACTTCGAGGAAGTGCCCGACGGATCGTTACAGCCTGGCGGCCTTTGCGATCAGCGCCAGCGCGCTCTCGTGCTCCTCCGGCTCCAGCGGGGCGAGCAGGAGTTCCTGCACCTCCCGCACCGCAGCCGCCGAGCGGTGCAGCAGGTCCTGCCCGGCCGGCGAGAGCGAGAGCAGGTTGCGGCGACCGTCCGAGGGGTCGCGGCGGCGCAGCACCAGACCGCGCCGGACCAGCCGGCTGACCATCTCGGCCATGGTGGCCTTGTCCAGCGAGGCCAGCTCGCCGACCGTGCGCTGGTCGGCACCTGGCTCGGTCTCCAGGGCGTCCAGCACCGCGTACTGAGGCGCCGTCAGCTCCGCGCCGACCTTCTCGGTCCAGAGCTTGGTGTGCACCTGCTGGCTGACCCGGATCAGGTAGCCGATCGCCCGCTGGGCGTCCAGCATCGGCCGGGCGTCCGTCATGACGGCCACCGCGGCCGGCTCCAGACGGGCTATCTTCGCCATCACCCGGACGATCTCGACCTGCTCCTCGGCGCTCAGCGGCTCGAAGAGGGTCCGCTGCACGCGGACCACTCCGCCGGTGGCCTCGCGCACCGCCTGCGCACCGCTCTGCGAGAGCGCGAGCAGCTTGCGACGGCCGTCGGCGGGGTCACGGCGGCGCAGCACCAGACCGCGCCGGACCAGGCGGGCGACCATCTCCGCCATCGTCGCCTTGTCGAGCGAGGCCCGCTCACCGACCGTGCGCTGGTCGGCTCCCGGTTCGAGGGCCAGCACGAGCAGCACCGCGAACTGCGGAGCCGTGAGCTCGGTACCGACGTACTCGGACCACAGGCGGGTGTGCACCTGCTGGGCCACGCGGATGAGGTGACCGGGCGACTGCTGAAGTCGCGCGGGCACACGGGTCGTCGGGATCTCCCCCAGCACCATGAAATCCGTCCCGATGTCACACCCGGTGTGTGTGGGACACCCGGGCGGGGCAGTAACGGCGAGTGAGCGTCCCGCTGTGAGGGTAGGCGCGCCAGCCGTGCAGCCGGTGGCTGCTGGCGCACACTATACAAACGGTAGGCCCGCACCGGCAGGCAGGGGCCAAGAGTAGACGCATGTTCGTCGAAGTTGGCATATTTCCGCAGCATGTCGTGGGCACAACTACCGGTTTGGATGATTGATCTTCACCGGATGCCCTCACCCTCCGTCACCTGCGACTCTGCACTCTGGCCCCGGGGACTACCCGCCGGTAGGGTGTCCGCCTCAGCGTCCTCCTGACCACCCATCGGGGCAGGGCCGCGCTCGGCAGCGGCCATGTCCGTCACCCCACCGAGAGAGACGAGTACGAGCATGACCGAGCAGAGCAGCACCCCCCGGGTCGCGGTCGTCACCGGCGCGGCCCGCGGCATCGGCGCCGCGACCGCCGAGCGGCTGGCCGCCGACGGCTACGCGGTGGCCGTCGTGGACCTGGATGCCTCGGCGGGCAAGGACACCGTCGAGCGGATCATCGCCGCGGGCGGCAGGGCCCTGGCAGTGGGGGCGGACGTCTCGGACGCGCAGCAGGTGGAGGCGGCCGTGGCGACGATCACCGCCGAGCTGGGCGCTCCGGTGGTCCTGGTCAACAACGCCGGGGTGCTCCGCGACAACCTGCTGTTCAAGATGTCCGAGTCGGACTGGGACACCGTGATGGACGTCCACCTCAAGGGGGCCTTCCTGATGACCCGGGCCTGCCAGAAGCACATGGTGGACGCCGGCTTCGGCCGGATCGTCAACCTCTCCTCCTCCTCGGCGCAGGGCAACCGCGGGCAGGCCAACTACTCCGCCGCCAAGGCCGGCCTGCAGGGCTTCACCAAGACCCTGGCGATCGAGCTGGGCAAGTTCGGCGTCACCGCCAACGCGGTGGCGCCCGGCTTCATCGCGACCGACATGACGGCCGCCACCGCGGCCCGGGTCGGCATGGAGTTCGAGGCCTTCAAGCAGGCCGCCGCCACCCAGATCCCGGTGAACCGGGTCGGCGTGCCCGAGGACGTCGCCAACACCATCTCCTTCCTGGCGGGCGAGGCGGCCGGCTTCGTCTCCGGCCAGGTCATCTACGTGGCCGGCGGCCCGCTCGACTGACCGCCGCACCGCGCCAGGGCCCGTCCGGCGGGTCTCTTTCGGTCCGCAGGGATCCGCCGGACAGGCCCTGGGCCCGCCCGCGATGCGCGCGGGCCCAGGTGGGAGGAGACTCGGGTCTCAGAAGCCCGCACTCCCCGGGAGGCACCAGATGACGAACGAGCCCACCGACAGCGAGTTCCGCCCGACGCCGGACCGCCTGCTCCACACGGGTGCCGAGCACCCGGTGGACCCGGAGGACCTGGTCATGGCCTCGGGCCGCACCCCCACCCCGGAGCTCATCGAGAAGGCCCGGCAGGACCTGGAGAAGTACGGCGCCGCCGCGGTCGAACGCCTGGTGCCCTGAGATCTCCAGCCCTTCACAGGCCCCCGCAGATGCGGGGGCCTGTGTGTTTTTCCGACCGCCCGGCGGTGTGGTCAAGCGGGGGGCTGTGCGCTATACCTGCTCATCAGTGTTTGTTCTTGCATGATGAGGAGCTCATATGCGCAGAACTTTGCAACACTCCCCGCGGTCACGGACCGTCGCTCTCGCCCTGGCCGCCCTGCTCTCCCTCGGTGGCGGTGCCCTCACCCCGGCCCTCACCCCGGCCCTCGCCGCAGCGCCGGCCGCCGCGGTGGCCGGATCGGCCGGCGCCGTCACCGGATTCACCGCGAGGGGCGCCGTCTACACCTTCTCCGCGGGCAGCGCCAGGGCCCGGGTCAGCTTCGTCACCGACCAGGTCTTCCGGATCGAGCTCGCTCCCGACGGCTCGTTCACCGACCCGGTCGGCGCCGACGTCGTCCTGCCGCAGGGCGCCCCGCCCGCCACCAAGTGGCGTGACCGGGGCGACCGTTACGAGCTGTCCACCGGCAAGGTCACCCTGCGCGTCTACAAGTCGGCACTGCGCTTCGCGCTCTACCGGGCCGACGGCACGAAGGTCTGGGAGGAGACCCGGCCGATCTCCTGGGACGGCAAGACGACCACCCAGGCCCTGGCCCGGGGCGCGAACGAGCAGTTCTTCGGCGGCGGTGAGCAGAACGGCTCCTTCTCCCACCGCGACAGGACCGTCCAGATCGGCGTGGACTACGACTGGGACGAGGGCGGGCACCCCAACTCCGTGCCGTTCTACCTCTCTTCGGCCGGGTACGGCGTCTACCGCAACACCTACGCCCCCGGCACGTACGCCTTCACCGACCCGGTCACCACCACCGAGCAGGAACTCCGCTTCGACGCCTACTACTTCGCCGGGCCCGGCCCCAAGGACGTGATCGGCCAGTACACCTCACTGACCGGAAAACCGTTTCTTCCGCCCATCTACGGCCTGGAGATGGGCGATTCGGACTGCTATCTGCACAACGCCAACCGGGGTGAGCGACACACCCTGGACGCACTGAAGATCGCGGACGACTACCGCAAGAACGACGTGCCGAACGGCTGGATGCTGGTCAACGACGGCTACGGCTGCGGATACGAGAACCTCGCCCAGACCGCCGAGGGCCTGCGGCAACGCGGGATGCAGCTCGGCCTGTGGACCGAGAACGGCCTCAGCCAGCTCGCCGACCAGGTCAAGTCCGGTCAGCGGGTGGCCAAACTGGACGTCGCCTGGGTCGGCGACGGCTACAAGTTCGCGCTCGACGGCTGCAAGGACGCCTACCGCGGCATCGAGGACAACAGCGACGCCCGCGGCTTCACCTGGGCGCCCGAGAGCTGGTCCGGCGCCCAGCGCTGCGGAGTGCAGTGGAGCGGCGACCAGTCCGGCAGTTGGGACTACATCCGCTGGCAGATCCCCACGTACGCCGGCTCCACCATGTCCGGGATGGCCTACAACACGGGCGACGTGGACGGCATCTTCGGCGGCAGCCCGCAGACCTACAGCCGCGACCTGCAGTGGAAGTCCTTCCTGCCCGCCGTCATGTCGATGGACGGCTGGGCGCCCAGCGACAAGCAGCCCTACCGCTACGGCGAGCCGTACACCTCCATCAACCGCAAGTACCTCAAGCTCAAGGAGTCGCTGCTGCCCTACATGTACAGCTACGCGGCCCAGGCCCACCGCACCGGTGTCGGCCCGGTCCGTCCGCTGGCCCTGGAGTACCCTGACGACCCGGTCACGGCCACCGACGCGGTCAAGTACGAGTTCCTCAGCGGCCAGGACTTCCTGGTGGCCCCGGTCTACTCCGACACCTCGGTGCGCGACGGCATCTACCTGCCCGAGGGCACCTGGATCGACTACTGGACCGGCCGCACGTACCAGGGCCCGACCACGGTCAACGGGTACCACGCGCCGCTGGACACCCTGCCGCTGTTCGTCAAGGCCGGTGCCACGGTGCCGATGTGGCCGGGCATCAGCTCCTACCGGGACCGCACCGCCGACTCCCCGCTCGCCTGGGACGTCTACCCGCAGGGACACAGCGGCTTCAGCCTGTACGAGGACGACGGGGTCACCCGCCAGTACCGCGACGGCGGCTACGCCATCCAGACCGCCCGGGTGGACGCTCCGAGTGCCGGGCGGGGGCGGGTCCGCATCGACGTCTCGCCCAGTGTCGGGACCTTCACCGGCAAGCAGAGCGCCCGGCCGTACCTGTTCACCGTACACAGCGGCACCGCGCCGAGCCGGGTCGCACTGGGCGGGCGGGCCCTGCCCGAACTGGCAGACCGGGCCGCCTTCGACCGGGCCGGCCAGGGCTGGTGGTACGACGCGGACGACCGTGGCGGCGTGATCCACGTGAAGACCGCGGCACTCTCCACCTCGGCCGGCCTCCGGCTGGTGCTGGACGGAGCGAGCGCTGTCGGTCCGGCCGCGCGGTAGCCGACGGAATGGCTACGGTTCGGTGACATTCTCGGCAGCGGTCACCGGCCGCCCGCGGAGGACCGCGCTGGTCCTTCCCTCCCGGCCGGCCACCCCGCCGACACCGGACCGCCCGCCGGATCCCCTCCGGGATCGGCTCGTTCGACGGCACGAGGGCCGGTCACGGCAGTCGGGCACAGGCCCGGGACCACTACGCCTGACCTGCTGATCCACTCGGCACCGCCCTCAGAGCGGCGCCCGTCCGCGCAGGCCCCCACCCCGCGAGGACGGGCGCCTCACCGCCTTCGAACCTTCCCCACCAGCGCACGGGAGTGCGCCGGGAGTGAGTGGTCACTGCGAGGTGACGACCGCTGGCACTGGGCAAGAGTGCCCAGGTGGAGCGGGTAATGTCGAAGCCGTGCAAGCTCATGTCGAACCGTCCGGCCACCGGACCGACCCCGCCGTGGACGGGGGATCCGCCGAGGCAGGGTGGCTACCGATGAGCCGCCGCCACGCGATCGTCTTCGGTCTCACCGGCCTGGCGTACCTGCTGGTCGTGATCGCCGTGGTGCTGAACACCAAGCTGGTCGATCTCGACTGGGCGCTCAAGCAGCTCAGACCCTACAAGCGCTGGCCCGAGGTCCAGCCGCTGCTGAACGTCTGGATCATCGCGGGGCAGCGCGGCCCCTCCGCGATCATCGCCTGCGCCTGGCTGGGCTGGCGCTGCTTCCGGCACAAGACCGTACGGCCGCTGCTGGCGATGGGGGTGGCACTGCTGCTGCTCAACATCACGGTCGGCGGTGTGAAGATCGTCACCGGCCGGCTCGGCCCGCACTACGCGCACTACCTGGGCTCGCCCGAGCTGTTCGCCGGCGGCACCATCTTCCCCTCCGGGCACACCGCCAACGCCGTGGTGACCTGGGGTGTACTCGCCTACCTCGCCGAACGCTGGCGCCGCACCGGCATCCTGCTGGCCTCGTTCACCGCCGTCTCGATCGGGCTCACCACGGTCTACCTGGGCACCCACTGGTTCTCCGACGTCCTGGCCGGCTGGGCCGCGGGCGCTCTGGTCCTGCTCTCGATGCCCCTCTTCGAGCCCTTGATCGCAACGATCGACGAACGCATCACCGCCCTCTGGCGCGGATCGCGCTAGGCCGCGCCCCGGGCACTCGCGGCTGATCAGACGGCTCCGCCAGGCCCCGGCGCACACCACAGGCGCCCGCCCGGCCGCGGGCCGGCCCTCAGCCCGCCCAGCAGCGCTCGACCACCCCGTCCCGGACGGCGAGGTTGAGCCTGCCCTCGCGGTACTCCAGGGTGATCAGATCACCGGGCGCCAGCACCCGGACGACGTCCCAGCCCCGCTCGGCTGCCAGGTCCTGCGCCGCCTTCACCGGCAACCCGACGTACCCCACGTGCTCCTCGTGCTCGTCCACAGCCGTTCTCCCCACGGTCGCCACGGCCCCCGGACGTACGCTGGAATCGTAGACCGGCCACCGCGGCCGAGCGGGGTGGAGGCGATCGGCTATGCGTCCAGCGAAGACCCCACGGCAGTGGCGCAGCGGCACCGAGCCCGCTACGGCTCGGAGCGACCTCAAGCTGCGCTTCCTGCTGTCCGTCACCTTCACCCCGTTCTTCGCCGTGCTCACCGCCGTGTTCGCCCTCTGGGCGGCCCACACCTCCTCCGCCGCCGCCCCGAGCAGTGGCACGCTCACCTTCTTCGCCGTGTGCTGCGGCGTCCTCACCCTGCTCGCGCTGATCGACCTCTGGGTCGTGGTCCGCCGCCGCAGGACCGAACTGTGACCGGGCGTCAGCCCTGATTCGGCAGGTCACAAGGTCGTCACAACCCCGCACACCTCCGCCGCACACATGCCATCCTGACGCGATGCGTCTCCGATCACTGGCACCGGCTCTCGCCGTCGCGGCCCTCGCACTGACCGCCTGCAGCAGCAGCGCGTCCACCACCGCCGCGCCCGCCGCCTCCTCGTCCGCCGCCGCCTCGCCGGCCGCCCCGGCCGCCGGTACGTCCGCACGGCCGGGCCAGTCCGGCTCCGATGCGGCCTCCGGCTCCGCCGCCCCGGCCAAGCCCGCCGCGCCCAGCGACGCGGGCCTGCCGCCCAAGCCGGACCCCGGTGTGGTGACGAAGCTGGTGGCGGCCCTGGACGCGATCGACCCGGACATCGTCGCCGGTCACCCCGACCAGGCCGTGGAGCTCGCCCGGAGCCAGTGCCAGGCGATCTACAACTTCCCCAAGGACCGGGCGAAGCTGATCGACCTGGTCAACCAGCACTTCACCTCCCCCAAGCACCCCGACGGCTTCGGCCCCGACAAGGCCGGGAAGATCCTCACCGCCGTCCAGACCAACCTCTGCCCCGCCCCCAACTCCCGCTAGCTCCTCCGGCGCCCCCGGCATCCCGCCGGGCGGCGCCCCGGCCTACCGGTTTCCGACCGCCTGCTTGACCAGCGTCCGTCCGAAGTCCCACATCAGGCCGCTGCCCCGGTGCGCCTCGTCCATCACCTCGGTGAACGCCGTGACGAAACGGTCCACCTCCCGCTCGGTGATGATCAGCGGCGGGATCAGTTTGATCACCTCCAGATGGTCACCGGACACCTGGGTGAGGATGCGGTGCCGGTGCAGCAGCGGTACCACCACCATCTGCGCGAACAGGCCCTTGCGCGCCGCCTGCAGTGCGGTCCAGCCGGTGCGCAGCTTCAGCGACCTGGGTCGCCCGAACTCGATCCCGATCATCAGCCCCCGGCCCCGCACCTCGGCCAGCAGCTCGTAGCGGTCCACCAGTGCCGCCAGCCGCTCCCGGAACAGCTCGCCGATCCGCCGGGAGTTCTCCACCACCTTCTCCTCCCGCATCACATGGAGGGTGGCCAGCGCGGCGGCCATCGCCTGGGCGTTGGAGCCGAAGCTGGCGGAGTGCACCAGCACCCGGTCCATCGAGGAGTACACCTTCTCGAAGATCCAGCCCTTCCCGAGCGTCGCCCCGATCGGCACGTACCCGCCCGACAGCGCCTTGGCCGCACAGACCAGGTCCGGCTCGACCCCCTCCTCCTGGTACGCGAAGAAGGAGCCGGTCCGGCCGATGCCGGTCTGCACCTCGTCGCAGATCAGCAACGCCCGGTGCTCGTGCAGCAGTTGCCGGGCGGCGAGCAGCCAGCCGGGCGGAGCGGCGTGCACCCCCTTGCCCTGGATCGGCTCCACGATCAGCGCCGCGACATCGCCCTTCTTCAACTCCCGGGCGAGCGCGCCGAGATCACCCAGCGGGATCGCGGTGTCCGGCAGCAGCGGATCGAAGCCCCTGCGGAATCCGCTCTCACCGTTGACCGAGAGCGATCCGGTGGTCAGGCCGTGGAAGGCGTGCTCGCAGTACAGCACCCGGGGTCGCCCGGTGGCGTACCGGGCGAACTTCAGCGCGGTCTCCACCGCCTCGGTTCCGCTGTTCCCGAAGAAGACCCGGTCCAACTCCGGTGCGAACGACAGCAGTTGCTCGGCCAGCAGGCCGGGAAGCGGCGAGCAGTCGAAGCGGGTGAGGTCCGGCAGGTCCAGGTCCATCACCTGCTGAACGGCCTCCCTGACCACCGGGTGGTGCCGCCCGAGCGCGAAGATGCCGAACCCGGCCAGCATGTCGAGGTACTCGTTGCCCTCGGCGTCGTAGAAGTACGGCCCCTCGGCGCGCTCGTAGTACCGGTCGAAGCCGAGTGTGTGCAGCATCCTGGGCAGCTGCGGGTTGAGGTAGCGGGCGTGCAGCTCGTAGCGTTCCTGGCCGCGCTCGGCGATCAGCGCGGCGAGGTCGAGGCGGTCAGCCGGCATGGGGCTGGTTCGCTCCTCTCATCGGCGGGTTCGGCGGGGTGCGCAGCAGTTGCTTGGCGAAGGCGGCCGTCTGCGCGGCCACCCCGGTGCCGCTGAGGCCGATCTCCTCCAGGAGTTCGCCGCGCCCGGCGTGCGCCAGGAACTCCTGCGGGATGCCGAGGTCGCGCAGCGGGGTGTCCACACCGGCGTCGCGCAGTGCCTGGGCGATCGCCGAACCGACGCCGCCA
The DNA here is from genome assembly GCF_039533515.1 of Kitasatospora cystarginea. Taxonomy (NCBI): domain Bacteria; kingdom Bacillati; phylum Actinomycetota; class Actinomycetes; order Kitasatosporales; family Streptomycetaceae; genus Kitasatospora; species Kitasatospora cystarginea. Next base: position 65,495 of record NZ_BAAATR010000006.1, read on the forward strand.
GAGCGGCCGTTGTCCTCGACGGTGACCACCAGCCGGTGCGCGGCGGCGAGTTCGAGCAGCACCGGGTCCACCGGCTTGACCCAGCGCGGGTCCGCCACCGTCGCGGTGAAGCCCTCGGTGACGAGCAGTGCGGCGGCGTCCAGGCAGGCAGGGGCCATCGCGCCGACGGCGACCAGCAGGATCTCCGGCTCGGGCCCGGTCCGCTGCAGTACGTCCACCCCACCGATCCGTTCCAGGGCCGGGACGGCTGGGTGCAGGTCACCCTTGGGGAAGCGCAGCACGGTCGGCGCGTCGTCCACCGCGACCGCCTCGCGCAGCTGGGCGCGCAGTTGCTCGGCGTCGCGCGGTGCGGCGAGCCGCAGGCCCGGTACCACCTGCAGCACGGACATGTCCCACGCCCCGTTGTGCGAGGCCCCGTCGTTCCCGGTGACCCCCGCTCGGTCGAGGACGAAGGTCACCCCGAGCCGGTGCAGCGCGACATCCATCAGCACCTGGTCGAAGGCCCGGTTCAGGAAGGTGGCGTACACCGCGACCACCGGGTGCAGCCCACCGGTGGCCAGCCCGGCGGCGCTGGCCACCGCGTGCTGCTCGGCGATCCCGACGTCGAAGATCCGCTCCGGGTACGTCTGCGCGAACCTGGCCAGCCCGACCGGCCGGAGCATCGCCGCCGTGATCGCGACCAGCTCGGGCCGCTCGGCGGCGAGCGCGACCAGCTCCGCGCCGAAGACGGAGGTCCAGGAGATCCCGGCCGAGGACGCGACGGGCAGGCAGGTGTACGGGTCGATCGGGTTGACCGCGTGGAAGCGGTCCGCCTCGTCCAGTTCGGCGGGCCGGTAGCCACGTCCCTTGACGGTGAGGCAGTGCACGATCACCGGGCCGCCGAAGTTCCTGGCCTGCCGCAGTGCCTGCTCGACGGCGCCGATGTCGTGCCCGTCGATGGGTCCCAGGTACTTCAGGCCCAGGTCCTCGAACAGCCCCTGCGGCGCGAAGGCGTCCTTGAAGCCCTTCTTGGCGCCGTGCAGCGCATCGAAGATCGGCTGCCCGACCAGCGGGGTGCGCTGCAGCGCCTCCTTGCCGAGGGCCAGGAAGCGCTCGTACCCCTGGGTGGTGCGCAGCGTGGCCAGGTGGTGGGCGAGGCCACCGACGGTGCGGGCGTAGGAGCGCTCGTTGTCGTTGACCACGATCACCAACGGGCGGTCCCGGGCCTCGGCGATGTTGTTGAGCGCCTCCCAGGCCATGCCGCCGGTCAGCGCGCCGTCGCCGATCACCGCGACGTTCCTGCGGTCGGTGCGGCCGAGCAGTTGGTCGGCCTTGGCGAGGCCGTCGGCGTACCCGAGCGCGGTGGAGGCGTGCGAGTTCTCGATCAGGTCGTGCTCGGACTCGGCCCGCGAGGGGTAGCCGGACAGACCGTCCCTGGCGCGCAGCCGGGAGAAGTCCTGCCGGCCGGTGAGCAGCTTGTGCACATACGCCTGGTGACCGGTGTCCCAGAGGATCCGGTCGTGCGGCGAGTCGAAGACCCGGTGGAGCGCGATGGTCAGCTCGACCACGCCGAGGTTGGGGCCGAGGTGGCCGCCGGTCCTGGTCACCGCGGCGATCAGGAAGTCCCTGATCTCCTCGGCCAGCAGCGGGAGTTCGGCCGCCTCCAGGGCTCTGAGGTCGGCGGGTCCCCTGATCCCGCTCAGCAGCGACATGCCGTCACCGTGCCGCGGTGCCGGACGAGCCGAGGGTCTCGCGGGCCGCGCGCAGCGACTCCTTGAGCGAGCCCATGGTGGCCAGCACCGCGGTCGGCTCGTACCCGCAGTGCGCCATGCAGTTCGCGCAGCGCGGGTCCTTGCCCCGCCCGTACTTGCTCCAGTCGGTCTGCTCGATCAGCTCGCGGTAGGTGGGCACGTATCCGTCCGACATCAGGTAGCAGGGGCGCTGCCAGCCGAAGAGCGAGTAGTTGGGGATGCCCCAGGCGGTGCACTGGAAGTCGATCCGCCCCTCCAGGAAGTCCAGGAAGAGCGGGCTGTGGTTGAGCCGCCAGCGGCGCCGGTTGCCGCCGGCGAAGGCCTTGCGGAACAGCTCTCTGGTCTGCTCGACGCCGAGGAAGTGCTCCTGGTCCGGGGCCTTCTCGTAGGCGTAGGCCGGGGAGATCATCATCTCGTCGACGCGCAGTTCGTCGTTGAGGTAGTCCAGTACCTCGATCACGGTCTGCGGGGTGTCGGTGTTGAAGAAGGTGCTGTTGGTGGTGACCCGGAAGCCGCGCCGCTTGGCCTCCCTGATCGCCTCCACCGCCTCGTCGAAGGTGCCGTCCTTGGCCACCGAGGCGTCGTGCCGCTCACGCAGTCCGTCGATGTGCACGGTGAAGGTGAAGTACGGCGAGGGCTTGAACCTGTCCAGCTTCTTGCGCAGCAGCAGCGCGTTGGTGCACAGGAACACGTACTTGCGGCGGGCGATCAGCTGCCGGACGATCTCGTCGATCTGCGGGTGCATCAGCGGCTCGCCGCCCGCGATGGACACCATCGGCGCCCCCGCCTCCAGCACCGCCCCGACCGCCTGCGCCACCGGCATCCGCTGCTTGAGCACCCCGGCGGGGTGCTGGATCTTCCCGCAGCCCTCGCAGGCGAGGTTGCAGGCGAACAGCGGCTCCAGCTCCACGATCAGCGGGAACTTCTCCCGACGCTTCAGCTTCTGCTGCATGAGGTAGGTGCTGATGCGGATGGACTGGCGCAGCGGCATGGCCATGACTAACTCGCCTCCTGGGGGAGCGTCGAGGGCTGGGTTTCGAGTGCGACAGCTGCCTGGCGGTGCCAGGCGATGAGAGCCGGTACGGCGGCGCGTAGGGTCCGCCAGGCCCGCACCCCGGCCGGTAGGGTGCCCGGCCGGATCAGTTCGTGGTCCGGGGTGTCCACCACCACCCGCAGGACCGCGGCGGGCAGGTGGGGGCGCAGCTCGGCGCGGACGGCCAGGACCGCGGCCGCCTCCATGTCCACGGCCAGTGCGCCCCGGGAGTTCAGCGCCCGCCGCTCGGCTCCCCGCACTACGTGGTCGGCGGTGTGGTGCAGCCCGGTGTGGCTGGTGAGGCCGCGGGACTGCAGGGCGCGGGCGAGCTGCTTGGCGGAGTCCAGCGGGTAGTGGTTGCCGTCGGGGTCGCGTACCGCGTCGGCGACGATCACATCGGCCGGCCGCACGCCCGGTCCGACGGCGGCGCCGAAGCCGGCCACCACCAGGGCGCCGTACCCGTCCCGGGCGAGCAGCTCGCGCGCCACCCGCCTGGCCCGGGTGCGTCCCACCCCGGTCCTGGCCAGTACCGGCGGCCCGCTCTGTGCCTCGGCCCAGTCCCCGCCGCGCAGCGCCCACACCTCGGGGCCCAGCGCGCACACCACCAGCAGCGCCCCGCCCCTCATCGGACGGCCCCGCTTCGCGAGGCGCCGAGGCAGGCGGCGCCCCGGGGGCGCGCGGTACCGCGCGGGTGACCCCGCCCCCGACCGGAGTACACCTCACCCGGCGCGCCGCACCCCGCGGCTTTGCAGGCACTCGCCCTCATCCCAGTCCTCCGATCCGGCCGTTTGGCCCGATCCTCGGGGGCACGGGCCGAGTCCGCCACCGGACCGGCCGCGGGCGGCGCCTCATCGCTGGCCGCCGGGCACCCGGTTGCCGTGCAGGTAGCGGCCGAGGGCCGTCACCGGGAACACCAGCCGGTAGAGGTGGTAGTTGATCGAGAAGTCCCACGGGAACCCGGTACCGGTGAAGTGCGGCTCGTCCCAGGTGCCCTCGGGCAGCTGGGTGTCCACCAGCCAGCGCACGCCCCGTTCGACCGCGGCGCTGCGCGCCCCGTCCGGCCCCTCCCCTGCCGCGAGCAGCGCCATCAGCGCCCACGCGGTCTGCGAGGCGGTGGACTCCCCGCGTCCGGCCCAGCGCTCCGGGTCCTCGTAGGACCGCATGTCCTCGCCCCAGCCGCCGTCCGGGTTCTGCCGCTCCTCCAGCCAGCGCACCGCCCGCCGGATCGCCGGGTGGCCGGTGCGCAGCCCGGCGGCGGTCAGCGCGGGGACCACCGAACCCGTCCCGTAGATGTAGTTGGTGCCCCAGCGGCCGAACCAGGAGCCGTCCGGCTCCTGGTTGGCGAGCAGCCAGGCGATGCCGCGCCGGGTGCGCGTGTCGTCGGATCGGCCGACCTCGGCGAGCATCTCCACCACGTGCGCGGTGACGTCCGCCGACGGCGGGTCCACCACCTCGCCGAAGTCGCAGAACGGCAGCTTGTTGGGAAGCCGGCTGGTGTTGTCCACGTCGAAGGCGCCCCAGGCGCCGTTCTTGGACTGCATCCCGAGGTTCCACTCGACGCCGCGCCGCACCGCGCCCTGCAGCCGCTCCCGGTCGGGGAAGGCGACCCGGCTGAGTGCCAGCACCACCTCGGCGGTGTCGTCGATGTCGGGGTAGTTGTCGTTCTGGAACTCGAACGCCCAGCCGCCGGGGGCGAGTTCGGGTCGCTGGACGGCCCAGTCGCCGCGCCGGGTGATCTCCTCGCCGAGCATCCAGTCGGCGGCGGCCACCAGCGCGGGGTGGTCGGCGGGCAGTCCCGCGTCGCGCAGCGCGATGGCAGCCAGGCAGGTGTCCCAGACCGGGGACTGGCAGGCCTCCATCCAGCGCCGGCCGTCCTCGGTGTGCACGGTGAAGCCGTCGAAGGAGTCGAGCCCGGCCTTCATCACCGGGTGGTCCAGACGGTAGCCGCGCAGGTGCAGCGCGATCAGCGAGTACACGGCGGGCGGCTGGATACCGCCCCAGCAACCGTCGGCCTCCTGCCGCTCGATGATCCAGCGCTCGGCCTGGGCCAGCGCGAGCCGGCGCAACGGCCGTACGGCGTAACGGTGGTAGACGTGCAGGGCCTTGTCCAGGCGCTCGAAGAGCCCGTCCCAGGTGGTCAGCGGGGCGAGCGGCCGACGGGGGTGCGGGTCGGCGGGGTCGGTGTGCAACTCGTCGAGCAGGAAGGGCACGGGGCGGACCGGGCGGTAGGTCGAGACCACGGTCAACGGTACGATCGTCTGCCTGGCCCAGCAGCCGAAGGCGTAGATGTTCAGCGGCAGCCACTTGGGCGCGAAGATCAGCTCGGGCGGCAGTTCCGGCAGCCGCTCCCAGGGCCACCAGCCGAAGAGCGCGAGCCAGATCCGGGTGAAGACGCGGGTGGCGGCGATACCGCCGTGCGCGCGTACGTACTGCGCCGCCGACCGCATGTGCGCGGCCTCGGGGTCGTCACCGGCGAGCTTGAGGGCGACGTACGCCTCGACGGTGGCGGAGAGTTCGGGCGGGCCGCCGTGGAAGGTGGCCCAGGTGCCGTCCGGGCGCTGCTGGGATCGGATCCAGGCGGCGGTGCCGCGGGTCTGCTCCTCCGTCCTGATGCCGAGGAACTGCCGCAGTAACAGGTCCTCGGCGTCCATGGTGACGTTGGTCTCCAGGTCGCCCTTCCACCAGCCCTCGGGGCTCTGGAGTGACAGCAGATGGGCGGTGGCCCTGGCCAGCGCCTCGGCCGGCGCGGTCCGGTCGGGGCCCTCCTCGGCCCGACCGGCCGCCCTGGCCCCGTTCACCGCGCCGTCGGCCCCGGCGGCCTCGCACAGCACCGGGCCGCGCCCGCCGGCCGGGCGGCCCGACGCGATCCGGCCGCTGGTCCGTTCAGGCCCCGGCGGTCGGTCGCCCACCGCGACCGGCTCGGAATCGTACTCGGGGTCGAGCCGGCCGTCCGCGGTTGCTGTCACTTGACGTCACCTCTCTCGTACCACCACGAATTCGGCGAGTGCGACGAAGTGCCGGCGCACCGCGTCGGTCATCGGCACCTCGTCCAGTGCGGCGAGGGCAGTCGTGTGCTGGCGGCGGGCCTCCGCCTGGGTCCAGGCGCGGCCGCCCGCCTCCTCGATCAGGGCCGCGCGGGCGGCGAGCACCTGCTCGCTCTCCTCGCCGCGTCCCTCGGGGTCGGCCAGCTGCTCGGCCAGCCGGCGGGAGGCGCTGCCGCCCTCGGCCAGCGCAGCGGCGACCGGCAGCGACTTCTTGCGCTGGCGCAGGTCGCCCCAGTGCGGCTTGCCGGTCACCTCGGTGGCTCCCCAAATGCCCAGCAGGTCGTCCACGGCTTGGAAGGCCAGGCCCAGGTGGTGGCCGTAGCGCTGGAGCGCGTCGGAGACGCGGTCGTCGGCCCCGGCCAGGACGGCGCCGATCGCGGAGGCGGCGGCCAGCAGGGCGCCGGTCTTGCCGCCCTCCATGTCCAGGCACTCCTCGACCGTCACCGCCTCGCGTGCCTCGAAGGCCACGTCCTTGGCCTGCCCGTCGATCAGCTTCCGGGTGGCGGTGGTGATCAGACGGACCGCCCGGGCCGCGTCCGCCGCGCTCGCGCCACCGGTGACTGCGGCGTCCAGCAGCACCTCGGTGCCCAGCGTGGCCAGCGCGTCGCCGACCAGGATCGCCTGGGCCGGGCCGAACACCGTCCACGCGGTGGCCCGGTGCCGCCGGGTCTCGTCACCGTCCATCAGATCATCGTGGAGCAGCGAGAAGTTGTGCACCAGTTCCACCGAGACACCGCCAGGCACTCCGGTCTCGGCCGGCGCACCGACCGCCTGCGCCGAGAGCAGCGCCAGCGCGGGCCGGACGGCCTTTCCGCCGTCCCCCGCGACCGGCTTGCCGTCCCGGTCGATCCAGCCGAAGTGGTACGCCGCCACGGTGTCCATCGGTGCGGCCAGCCGGGCGACCGCGGCGCGCAACGGCGGGGTGCACAGGCTCCGGCCGCGGGCCAGCAGCTCCGGCACCGAAGCGGCCTCCTCGAGCGTCGCGGCCGCGGCCGATGCGGAGCGAGCCTCCACGTGTCCTCCCTCTCCGTCCGGACGCCGGGCCCCTCTGGCGGGCCCGCCTGGTGCGATGTCAGTAGTGCTGGGGCCCGCGGTCATCGGGGCCACCTCCCGTCGCCTCGGTCGACCGGGATCCGCCCGGTCCCGGCCAGCGCGGCGTCGGCCGCGGCATGGCCGCTGCGCACCGCGCCCTCCATGGTCGCGGGCCAGCCGGTGGCGGTCCACGAGCCCGCCAGCAGCAGCCCCGGGACGGTCGTCCGGGCCGCGGGGCGCAGCGCGGCGGTGCCCGGTGCCGGGTCGAAGGTCGCGGTGCGCTCGCGGGTGACGAAGAAGTCCAGCACCTCCGCCTGCCGTGCGCCCGGGATCAGCCGCTCCAGCTCGGGCAGGTAGCGCGCCCGCAGCTCGGCCACCGGCAGGTCGATCTCGTCCCCGGCGTCGGACTGGGACAGCGCCAGGTACTGGGCACCCGGTACGGCCAGACCCGAGTGCGCCGTACGGTCGAAGACCCACTGCACCGGGGAGCCGAGCGCCGCGAAGAACGGGCGGCGCAGCAGCCGCCGGTCGTAGACCACGTGGACGTTGAGGATCGGTGAGGTGCCGAGCTCGGCGAGCCGCTCCTGCCGCGGGATCGCGCCGGCCGGCAGCAGCGCGGCGGCGCTGTCCTGGGCGCCGGCGAGCACCACGGTGTCGGCGGTGAGCAGTTCGCCGCTCTCGAGCCGGACGGCGTGCCGGTCTGCGGGCTTGAGCTCGGCGGCCCGGCTGCGCAGCAGCACCCGCACGCCCAGGCGTTCCAGTTCGGCGAGCGCCGCGTCGTGGTGGATCTCGCCGAGCGGGACGGCGGCCATGCCGATGTCCGAGGCCCCGGGGTCGGAGAGCAGGCCGGTCTTGAAGACCATCGCGGCCAGCGCCAGCGAGGTCCGGTCGGCGGTGGCGTTCAGGGTGGCGACGCCGACCAGGTCCCACAGGGCCTCGACGGTGGCCGGGGTCTGACCGTGGCGGCGCAGCCAGTCGCCGAAGGAGAGCTCGTCCAGCGCCGGGTCGGCCAGGTCGAGCCGCTGCAGCGCGAGCGCGGCGCGCACCACCCGCAGCCGGTCGGCCGGGCCGAGGTGCGGGTAGGTGGCCAGGCTGCGGGTGAGGTGCAGCGGTACCGGCAGGGCGTCCCGGCGCAGCCGGCCGAAGTCGCGGCGACCGCCGGCGCCGAGCCCGAGGACGGGGACGTCCAGGCGCGGCTGAAGATCCACCAGTCGGCCCGCGCCCAGCCGGTCGACCAGGCCGCGGTAGGCGGTGCAGCAGCGCAGGAAGACGTGCTGGCCGTTGTCGACGGTCAGCTCGCCGCGTTTGAAGGAGAAGGCCAGGCCGCCGAGCCTGGGCCTGGTCTCCAGCAGGGTGACCTGCTGCCCGGCCTCGGCCAGCCGCAGTGCGACGGTGATCCCGGCCAGGCCGCCGCCGACCACCACGGCGCTGCGGCGGGCGGACGTCCGCTGCCCGGTCATCTGCCCCTCCCCCCGCCGTCGTTCGGCTGTTCGCTCATGGACACCACGTGCCCGCCCAGGGCCGTCGCACACCCGCTGACGGACGTCGGACGTGCGTTTACGGGCAGCCCGCCGAACCGTTTCCGTGATGTTGCGCTGACACAGCGTGACATAACTTCCGAGAGAATCAAGAACGCCCTCCGGCGAGCCCGGACAGCGCCACGTATGCCTTCTCCCAGCCCGGCAGCGAGACGCGGCCGCGCAGCACCGACTCGGGATCGGCGGCGATCCGGCCGAGCAGCCGGTGGTAGATGCCCGCCATGGCGGCGGTGGATGCCCGACTGCGGCGGTCCAGCATCGGCAGCAGCCGCAGGCCCTCCTCGAAGCAGCGCTGGGCGCGTTCGGCCTGGAAGGCCACCAGCCCGGCGAAATCGGCGCCCCTCGGGGGCCTGGGCAGGGCGAAGCCCTGCTCGCAGCCGAACCTGACCAGATCCTCGCTGGGCAGGTAGGTGCGGCCGTTGAGGGCATCCTCGCGCAGGTCACGGAGGATGTTGGTGAGCTGGAGGGCCAGGCCCAGGGTGTCGGCGTACTCGGCGCCGAGCTCCGGGTCCTCGCAGCCGTACACGCCGAGCGAGAGCCGGCCGATGGAACCCGCGACGCAGCGGCAGTAGACCTTGAGCTCCTCGAAGGTCTGGTACTCGGCGCCCTTGAGGTCCATCTCGACGCCGTCGATCAGTTCGTCGAGGGCACCGAGCGGGATCGGGAAGCGCCGGGCGGCGTCCGCCAGGGCGACCTTGATCGGGTCGGTGTCGTCCACGCTGACGGCGCCGGAGCGGATCTCGTCCAGCAGCTCGCGGGTGCGCCCGAGCTGCTCGGCCTTGCGCTCGGGCGGCAGATCGCCGTCGCCGATGTCGTCGATCCGGCGGGCGAGCGCGTAGAGCGCGGACATGGCGTACCGCTTGGCCTCCGGGAGGAGCCGGATGCCGTAGCTGAAGTTGCGGGCCTGCAGGGCGGTGACCGCCTCGCAGTACCGGTACGCCGCCATGACCTGAGCGGACGCCAGTGGTGATGCCGCCACGCGGGCGTTCACCTTCCCTTCGCGAAGAGTCTCGCCGCCTTCACTGCGAGGCGGCGCTTGTCCGGCTTCGGCTGCTGGGCCAGGACGTCGTACCCGGCGGCCTCGATGGCAGCCAGGGCCGCGTACCCGCCTGCGGTGAATCCCGCCAGCAGCAGTCGGAGCCTCCCGGAAACCGTACCTACCAGCGGTGCGCCGTGATCGAGCAGGGTCCGGGCCCGGTCCACCTCGAAGGCCACCAGGTCCCGCACCCGGGGTCCGGCGACCGGCCGGGCGAGGTCCTGCTCGGTGACGCCGAAGGCGTCCAGGTCCTCGGCGGGCAGGTAGATCCGGCCGCGGCCGAGGTCCTCGGCGACGTCCTGGAGGTGCTCTACCACCTGCAGGGCGCTGCAGATCGCGTCGGAGTAGGCGATCCGCTCCGGGGTGGCCACGCCCGCGATGGCGAGCACCAGGCGGCCGACCGGGTCGGCGGAGAGGGTGCAGTAGTCGAGCAGGTCGCGGTAGGCCGGGTAGCGGGTGACGGTCTGGTCGACCCGGTTGGCCTCGATCAGCCGACGGAACGGCTCGGGGGTGACGGCGTGCCGGCCGATCAGCGGGACGAGTGCGCGCATCAGCGGGTGGTGCGGCGCCGGGGCGTCCGGGGTGAGCGCCGCCTCGAAGGCGCGGTCCAGGTCCCGTTCGAGTCCGTCCAGCAGGGCGAGCCGGAAAGCGGTCCCGTCCTCGGCCGGACGGGTGAACGGTACGCCCAGCAGCTCGGCGACCCGGACCGGGTCCGCCAGATCGCCGTCACCCGCGTCGTCCACCAGGCGGGCGAAGCCGTACACCGCCATCAGATCGGTGCGCCAGGCGGCGGGCAGGAAGGAGGGCGCGACCGGGAAGTTCTCCAGGTCCGCCTTCTCGAGTGTGGTGCCGTCTGTCTGGTTATCGGATTTAGCCGAAGCTGCCACTACCGTCACTCCCCCGTTCTACACCGGCCCGGTCCACCGGCCCATACCGGACACGCACCCGAGCCTCCGGGCACAGCCGAAGGGCCGGCACCAGGGACGTTTCCGCCCCGGCGCCGGCCCCCGCCGTACCGGCCCAGCTCAGGCCCGGTTGTGCTTCTCGTACTCGCGGACGACCTCGTCGGTGTGGCCGTCCATCATGAGCTCACCCTTCTCGATCCAGATGGTGCGCTCGCAGGTGTCCCTGATCGCGTTGTTGTTGTGGCTGACCAGGAAGACCGTACCGGCCTCCTTGCGCAGCTCGCGGATGCGGGCCTCACTGCGCTTCTGGAACTTCTGGTCACCGGTGGCCAGCGCCTCGTCGATGAGCAGCACGTCGTGGGTCTTGGCCGCCGCGATCGAGAACCGCAGACGGGCCGCCATACCCGAGGAGTACGTGCGCATCGGCAGCGAGATGAAGTCGCCCTTCTCGTTGATGCCCGAGAAGTCGACGATCTCCTGATACCGGGACTCGACCTCCTTGGGCGTCATGCCCATGGCCAGGCAGCCCAGGATGACGTTGCGGTCACCGGTCAGGTCGTTCATCAGCGCGGCGTTCACGCCCAGCAGGGACGGCTGGCCGTTGGTGTAGATCGCGCCCTTCGCCGTCGGCAGCAGGCCCGCGATGGCCGCCAGCATGGTGGACTTGCCGGAGCCGTTGGAGCCGATCAGGCCGACCGCCTCACCCTTGTACGCGGTGAAGCTGAGGCCGCGCACGGCGTGCACCTCGCGGATGGCGGGCGACCGCTTCTTGGCGATCAGCCGGCTCAGCGCCGAGGTGGCGCTGCCCTTGCCGGAACCGGCGCCGTGCACCTTGTAGACGATGTGGACGTCGTCGACGACCACGGTGGGGGTCCGGGCCGGTTCGGAGGACGCGGTCTTGGGCGCGTCCTGGCTCGCCCCTCGGAAGTTGCTCATCGCGATGTCAGCCACGGCCGTACTCCTCCTCTGCCTTCCAAAAGAACACGAAACCGACCACGAAGACCACCACAGCCCAGGCGGAGGCGGTGAACCAGATGTGGTGCGGCAGGGTCAGGTGCTGCGGCAGCGCGTGGCCGGCGTGGTCCTTGCCGCCGTGGTAGTAGTGCTTGCTGAAGCTGTCCGGCATGAACGCGTAGCGCATCAGGTCCATGTAGATCGTCGCCGGGTTCAGCGACATGACCGTCTTGGCCAGCGGCGGCCAGCTCGCGATGGCGCCCTGGATGCTGTACATCACGCCGGAGACGTACATCCAGGTGCGCAGGATGAACGGCATCAGCTGGGAGATGTCCGAGGCCTTGGAGCCGACACGAGCCATGATCATGGCCAGACCGGCGTTGAACAGGCACTGCAGCAGCAGCGCCGGGATGATCAGCAGCCACGTCATGTGCGGCATCTGGCCGTTCGCCAGCACGATGCCGACCAGGACGACCATCGAGATCAGCAGCTGCTGCAGCTGGATCACGGTGAAGGCCACCGGCATACAGGCGCGGGGGAAGTGCAGCGCCCGGATCAGGCCGAGGTTGTCGGCGATCGAGCGGGTACCGGCCTGCACGGCGCTCTGCGAGAACTGGAAGACGAAGACGCCGACGCAGAGCCAGGCGAGGTAGACCGGGATGCTGTCCCGGCTCTTCAGCATCACACCGAAGACCAGGAAGAACACCGAGCAGTTCAGCAGCGGCGTGAGCACCTGCCACAGCTGGCCCAGCTTGGCGGTCGTGTACTGAGCGACCAGGCGGGCCGTGGCGAAGGCCAGGATGAAGTGGCGCCGCGCCCACAGCTGCCTCACGTACTCGGGCAGACTGGGCCGCTTGCCGCTGACTCCCAGGCCGTACTTGGCCGCGAGCTGCTTCGGGGTCAGGCCCGCATCAGCCCCACTCGGTGTGGAGAGGCTGAAGTCACTCACTGTTGACACATTCGTCCTTCACGGGATCGGATATCGGGCCCGCCGCCGGGGGGAGCGGCGACGGGCCTGCGGATCCACTGGGATCTCGGGGGGATTGTCCGGTCGGCAGTGGGGCTGCCGCCCTGATGCGATCAGTTGCTGATGCGATCAGATGATTGGCGGTCTGCCCAACCTCGTCAGTCGCCATACAGTACGCCATCGCATCGGTCGTCGCGGACCGCAGGGTTCGCTCCAACCAGCCCGGAAACCGCCCACCCAGGACTTCAGCGCGTCGCCCGAGGGACGGCGGGCCAGAGTGAGCAGCAACCAGGTTCCCAAGTAGAGAGGCACGAACGGGGCGGGAAGGTTCCGTCGCGCCAGCCACACCCGGTTCCGGGCCACGTTGTGGAAGTACGTGGCGTGCCGGGCCGGGGATGTCGTGGGGTGGTGCAGCACGATGTCCGCGCGGTAGTCGATCTCCCAGCCGGCGTCCAGCGCGCGCCAGGCGAGGTCGGTCTCCTCGTGCGCGTAGAAGAACTCGGCCGGCAGCTGGCCGGCCTGCGGGAAGACCGCGCTGCGCACCGCGCTGGCGCCGCCGAGGAAGGTGGTCACCCGGGAGGAGCGCAGCGGGTCGCTGGCCCGCAGCCGGGGGACGTGCCGGCGCTGGGTGACACCGGTGTCCGGGTCGGCGATCCGGAAGGAGACGATGCCGAGCTTCGGGTCGGCGGTGAAGGCCTCGCGGAGCAGCCGGGCGGAGTCCTTGTTCGGCAGGCGCCCGTCGTCGTCCAGGAAGAGGACGGCGTCCACCTCCCGGCCGTCCTTGCCGAAGAGCTCGATGCCGACGTTGCGACCGCCGGGGATGCCGAGGTTCTCGGGCAGTTCGACGGTGCGTACGTCCGCGGGCAGCGGGGGCAGCGGGGCACCGTTGCCGACCACGGCCAGCTCGACGGCCGGGCCCTCCTGGTTCCGCACCGACTCGATCAGAGCGTTCAGCTCCTCCGGTCGGTTGCCCATGGTGATGATGACCGCGCCGAGGCGGAAGCCGTCGGCGCCTCGCCCGCCCGACTCCGGGCGACCCGGCGCGCTCACCGCAGCCTGCTGGAGAGGACGATGCTGAGCAGGTGCAGGACCGTCTGCAGCATGGCGATCGCGGCCAGGACCACCACCGCCAGGCGGGTGAAGAGCAGCCCGCCGTGGACGGTGTCGGCGATCCCGACGGCCAGGACGAACAGCGATGCCTCGACGGCGCCCACCAGGCGGTGGAACTTGAGGAAGGACGCCGCCCGGCGGGCCTTGGCCACACCGGAGGAGCGCGGCACCGAGGCGCTGTCCTCCACCGCGGCCATCCCGCTGCGGGCGCGGGCCACGTCGACCAGGTCGGTCTCGGACTTGATCAGGATCGCGCCGAGCGCGGCCAGCGTGCCGAGGAAGGCCCACTCCCAGTGCGAGGCGTGGCCCTGGCGGTGCAGCAGGTCGCTGGCCCGCAGGCCGAGACCGGTGAGCAGCGCGGCCTCGGACATGTAGTGGCCGACCCGGTCCAGGTAGACGCCGGTGAGCGAGGTCTGCCGCCGCCAGCGGGCGACCTCGCCGTCGACGCAGTCCAGCAGCAGGTAGACCTGGATCAGGAAGGCGCCCAGGACGGCCCCCGCGATGCCCGGGACCACCAGGGCGGCACCGGCCAGGATGCCGGTGAACATCATCAGGTAGGTCAGGCCATTGGGCGTGATCGCCGTCATGGTGGAGAGCAGGCGGGTGATCCGCAGGGAGATCTTCCGCATGTACCAGCGGCCGGCCCAGTGCTCGGCACTGCGCCGTTGGAGCATGCCCTCCGGGTGGATGACGGCCCGCAGCTCCTCGATCGAGGGCCGGACCGTGAGATCGACCGCGGCGCGGTCAGTTGTTGACGGCATGGACATAGTCGGCGTACGCGTCCCTGATGTCGGAGGGAGAGAGATCGAGGTGTTCCAGGATGGTGAAACGTCCCGGACGAGTGTTCGGAGCGTAGTACACCGCCTCGGTGAACTCCGCCTCGGTGAAGCCGATCTGAGCCGCGGTGACCGGCAGCCCGTGGAACCGAAGGCGGTCCACGATCAGCCCGGTCAGCTCGCGCTCGCCCCGCAGGTGGCTGGCGAAGGCGGCACCGAGGCCGACCTGCTCGCCGTGCTGGGCGGAGCGCTTGGGGTACAGCACGTCCAGGGCGTGCGAGATCTCGTGGCAGGCGCCCGAGGACGGCCGGGTGCTGCCGGCGATGTTCATCGCGATGCCGGACAGTACCAGGGCTTCCGCGAGGCAGGTCAGCAGGTCCTGGTCGGCCAGCTGGCCCGGGTGGCGGAGCAGGTTCTCACCGGCCGAGCGGGCCATCGCGACCGCGAGGCCGTCCACCTTCTCGCCGGTGACCTCGTGCGAGAGCTCCCAGTCGGCGCAGGCCGAGATGTTGGAGATCACATCGCCGATGCCGGCCGCGACGAAGCGCGACGGCGCCTCGCGGATCACGTCCAGGTCCACCACGATGCCGATCGGGCTGGGCACCCCGTAGGAACCGCGGCCCGCGTCGTTGTCGAGGGTGGAGACGGGCGAGCAGATGCCGTCGTGCGCCAGGTTGGTGGCCACCGCGACCAGCGGCAGGCCGACCCGGGCCGCGGCGTACTTCGCCGCGTCGATGATCTTGCCGCCGCCGAGGCCGACCACGGCGTCGAAGTGCCCCGCCCGCATCGCGTCCGCCAGGCGTACCGCGCTGTCCAGGCTGCCGTCGATGACCTCGAACCACTCGGCGTCCGGGAGCAGCGGTTCCAGCCGCTCCCGGAGCACCGTGCCCGATCCGTTGCTGATCGCCACCGCTATCCGGCCGGAGGCCGACAGCCGCTGGTCGGCGAGGATGCCGCCGAGCGCGTCCAGCGCGCCCGGGCGGATCTCCACGAAGACCGGCGACGGCAGCAGCCGGGTCAGTACTGGCACGCGATCTCCCGCGCCTTGTTCAGGTCGTCGTGGTTGTCCACCTCGACCCAGGAGACCTCGCCGATCGGCTGCACGTCGATGCGCAGGCCGCGGTTGACCATCTCCTGGTAGCCGTCCTCGTAGTACAGCTGCGGGTCGCGCTCGTAGGTCGCCTTGAGGGCGTCCGCGAGGGCGTCCTTGGCGGACGGGTTGATGATCGTGACGCCGATGTACTCGCCGGTCGCCTCGGCCGGGTCCATCAGCTTGGTGATCTTCTGCATGCCCTTGGCCGGGTCGACGACGACCTTCATCTCCTCGTCGGCCAGCTTCTTCACGGTGTCCAGCGCGAGCAGGATGCCGGGGGCGCCGCCCTCCTTGATCATCCGGTCGTTGCCGTCCAGCATGGTGCGCTGGACCGCGGCCGGGTGCACGGTGTCACCGTTGGCGAGCAGCAGGCCCTCGCCGAACAGGTCACGGGCGCACCACAGCGAGTAGGCGTTGTTCCACTCCTCGGCCTTGTCGTTCTCGACCAGGGTGAGCTTGACGCCGTACTTCTGCTCCAGCGCGTCCTTGCGGTCGTACACCGCCTCCTTGCGGTAGCCCACCACGATCGCGGCCTCGCGCAGTCCGACCTCGGCGAAGTTGCCGAGGGTGAGGTCCAGGACGGTCCGCTCCCCGTCGACCGGCACCAGCGCCTTGGGCAGGGTGTCGGTGTACGGGCGGAGCCGGCGGCCGGCGCCGGCTGCCAGAACGAGGCCGATCATGCGGTGTCTCCTGATTCATCGTGTTCTGCGGTGGCGTCGCCGAGGACCCAGTAGTGGATGCTCTCCGCGACCACGACCAGGGCGAGCAGGCCGGCGAGGGCCACCAGGACGACCTGCAGAGGATGCGCCCCGGCGGTCTGGTGACCGATCGGCCCCTCGGGCCTGCCGTGGTAGACGAGCGCCGCCACCAGGGTGACGAGCAGTGCCCGGCCCTCCTGTCCGCCGGTCACTCGCACCAGCCACCTGGCCGGCGCTCCGGTGCCGCCGCGCAGGCGGTACACCGTGTCGTAGTGATGGTAGGCGAAGGCGGCGACCAGCCCGAACGCGGCCGGGAGGGCCGCGATGTCCAGCTTCAGCGCGAGCGCCAGCACGGTCAGGTACTCGCCCGCCCGGAAGAACGCGGGGGCGAGCCAGTCCAGCGCGCCGGTGAGCCTGCGGGCCAGCACCAGCGAGCTGAGCACCACGTACCCGCCGGCAGCGGCGACCGCCTGCCAGGTCCCCGCGGTCAGGTACGCGGCGGCCGGCAGCCCGGCGGCCGCGACGGCGGCCAGCAGCGGCACGGCCGGGCCCGGCAGGAAACGCGCCACGGGGCGGAGCACCGGGGCCAGCAACTCGGTCAGCACACCGCCGTCGGCCAGGATCGCGACCTCCCGGGCGGCCCGGTCCTCGCGCGGGCGGCGGCGGTTGATCGAGCGCAGTACCCGTCCTGCGGTGGTGTAGCAGCAGGCCAGTGCGCAGCCGGCGAGCAGCACCGACAGCGTGATCCGGGGGGTGGTGCAGGCCGTGAGCAGGGCTATCAGGCCCCAGCGCTCGCCGATCGGCAGCACGATGATCCGACGGGCCCAGACCGTCCAGCCGACCCGGTCCAGGCGATTGGAGAGCTGCGCGGTGGGGCTGGTGTTGGTGCTCTGCTGCTTGGTGCCGGCGGTGACCGGGTTGCGCGAGGTCTCCTGGTCGGCCGCCATGAAGGCGAAGTCCACGCTGTGCCGGAAGGTCATCAGCGTCATCGCCGCCAGCGACAGCGCCCAGACGTGGTCCCCGGTACGGGCCGCGCCGAGCGCCAGGCCCGCGTAGAAGGAGTACTCCTTGGCCCGGTCGAAGGTCGCGTCCAGCCAGGCGCCCACCGTGGAGTACTGCAGCGAGTAACGGGCGAGCTGCCCGTCGGTGCAGTCCAGCACGAAGGAGGCGAGCAGCAGCACACCGGCGGCTATGTAACCGCCCCGGGTGCCGGTGGCCGCCAGGCCCGCCGCGAGCAGCGCGGTGAGCAGGGAGGCGGTGGTCACCTGGTTCGGGGTCAGGCCGCGCCGGGCGCACCAGCGGGCGATGTAGCGCGAGTAGGGGCTGACGAAGAAGGTGGTGAAGAAGCCGTCCCTGGCCTTCACCGCCCGGCGCAGCCGGACCGCCTCCTCGTCCACCCGGGCCACGGCCGCGCGGGCCGCGTGCAGTTCGTCGTCGTCACCGGGGACGGTGGCCACCAGCGTGCCGAGCTCGGGGCGCTGGACGGGCAGCCCGCGCTGGGTGAGGGCGTCCGCGAGCTGGTCGGGCAGCGGGCTCTCGTACCGGTCGGACCAGCCGTACCGCGCGGTGCCGTACGGGTCGGTGCCCTGGGGGGCGGTGCCGTAGCCGTCGGCGTAGCCGCCGTAGCCGTTCTGGTACGAGTCGCCGGTGCGCTGCTGCGGCAGCTGCGGCTCGGTGCTCAGGCGCTGGGCGGCCGTGGCGAGGGCGGCCCGGGCCTCCGCGCCGGAGACCACCATCGCGCCGGGGACGGCGGCCGCCGGGAAGCGGGGGTCGGTCAGCGCGAGCCGGAGCGAGTGGCGGTGGCCGACGAATCCGGCGTCCACCACGGCCAGGCGCTCGCCCGGGCCGACGGAGGAGACCAGCGCGGCGAGCTGTGCGGCGTCGTGCGCGCGCAGGACCCGCCGGAAGCCGATGGCGGCGAGGTCGGCACCCAGGTCGCCCTGGAGGGCCTCGGTGGCCGTGGCGGCCGCCGTGGCCGTCGGGGCGGTGGCGAGCGGCGTCGCGGTCACCGCTGCGGCGTTCCGGCCACGGCCGGGTCCGGCGGGCCTTCCGTGCGCGAGCAGCTCGGGGCCGGTCACGATCACAGTGGACAGCGGAACTCACTCCCTGGCGATGGTGTGCGGTCCGGCCACAACGGTGTGCGGTGGGACGAATGGGGGTTTCTGGACGTACAAATGCAGCGGCGGGCGGTACCGGACGAGCATTTCCGGGACCAGGCGCACCGACCGAGGCTACCCGACGGGTGATTCGCCCTCGAAATGGCAGCCGGCAGCCAGCAGGCAGCGCTTATCCACAGCTGGCGCACCGGGCCGCGCAGATCATCATTCCGGACCGCGGGCCCTGCCTTCAAGCCGCGCGCCTGCCGCGATGCGACCGTGACCTGACAAATCAGCAGACAGAAGGTGAACAGAGCACGGCTCAGATGATCACGAATCGAACGCGCAGGCTGGAGATCCGGGCCTTCCACGCCCCCGTGTGCGTCGGATGGTCCGGCCCTGTGGGCCATGGGGCAGACTGGGCCACCGACGCAACCCCCCGTGCCGAAAGAGGCCACATGCCGGAGAGCCGACCGACCAGCCAGACGCAGTTTGCGGACCAGAGCGCGGCAGCCTCGTCCCCGTCCCCCGCAGCGCCCCCGTCCCCCTCAGCCCCGGACTCCCCCGCCACGGAGATCCTGCTGGAGCTCGTCGACGACGACGGTGTGACCATCGGCACGGCCGAGAAGCTCTCGGCCCACCAGCAGCCGGGCCGCCTGCACCGCGCCTTCTCCGTCTTCCTGTTCGACCGTCAGGGACGGCTGCTGCTCCAGCGCCGGGCGCTGAGCAAGTACCACTCGCCCGGCGTCTGGTCCAACACCTGTTGCGGTCACCCGTACCCGGGTGAGCCGCCGTTCGTGGCCGCCGCACGGCGCACCACCGAGGAGCTCGGTACGGCCCCCGCACTGCTCTGCGAGGCCGGCACGGTCCGCTACGACCTGCCCGACGAGACCTCGGGCCTGATCGAGCGCGAGTGGAACCACCTGTTCGTCGGCCTGGTCACCGCGCCGCTCTCGCCGGCCCCCGACGAGGTGGACGACACCCGGTTCGTCACCGCGGAGGAGCTGAAGGCACTGGAGGCCGAGAAGCCGTTCTCGGTGTGGTTCCGGACGGTCTTCGAGGCCGCGCTCCCGGGGATCCGGGAAATCGCCGGGCGGGACTGGTAGGCCCGGTACTTCCGGGCGGGACTGGTGGTTCCGGGCGGGGGTGGTTCCCGGCGGTGCCGGTCTGCCCGGCTCGAGGCGTCGGGGGATCGGGGGATCGGGGGTGCCGGATCGACTCGGTGCGCGCGGGCCCGACCCGGGTCGCGACCTGCGCCGACTCGTGCCGGCCCCTGACGGCTCACAGCTGCTCACGCGGGCTCACGCCGGCACCGGTTCACACCAGCTCATACCGGCTCACATCAGCTCACATCGGCCAGAGGCCGCTGCAGCCCGGCCGCCCGTCCACGACTACCGGGCTCTGCACGGCCTCCGGCTCGGCGGCCGCAGAGCCCGCTCCGGCCCCGCCGCCCGCAGCGCCCCCGGGTTCGGTGGGCAGCGGCAGGGAGGCCCAGATCACCTTGCCGCCCTCCCCCGTGCACTCGACGTCGCACACCCCGCCGGCCTGCAGGGTCACGCTCTTCACCAGCAGCAGCCCGCGGCCGCCGAGTTGACCCTGGTCGCTGTCCAGGGCCTTGGGGCGGTGCGGATGGCCGTCCTCCACCGAGATCCGCACCCAGCCGTCCTCGATCGCCAGTTCGGTGGTGAGGTAGGGCGAGAGCACGGCGGCATGGGTGACGGCATTGCCCACCAGCTCGGAGACGATCAGCAGTACGTCGTCGACCAGCTCCTGGTACCGCTCCGCCACCAGCCCCTGGGCCAGCAGCCGGTCCCGCACCGCATGTCTGGTCTGGGGCACCGAGGCCTCGTGCGCGACCGCCGAGAACCGCCAGACGCCCTCGATCGGCAGCCCCGGTTCTCTGCCCGGCGGTTCCGCCGCCGAACGCTCCGCCGCCGAACGCTCGGTCGTCTCCGTACGCTCCTCCGTCGCAGGCCTCGTCGCGGGTTCCGCCGCCCCGCTCATCTGCTCCACCTCAAGCCGCCCTTCGCGCAGGTGATGGGAGGCGTCACCGGGCGGCCCGGACACCGGCCCTCGGGAATCACCGCTCCGCTCAGGCTCCCTTGGTCACCAGAGGCTAGGGAAACCCCGGCCGACCGCGGGGCATGGACTGGAACTGGACCATCCGAAGCCCATTCCTGATCGGATCCTGACTATTTCCGGTGAATCCTGCGGCGATTGCGCTCGCCCGACAGCCGAAACATTCACCCCCCGACGCCCCAACCCCCGCACCCCGACACCCCTCCCTCACCCCGGCCCACTCCACCGCCCGGCACGCCCCACCCTGACGCACCGCCGCTTTCTACCACAGTTGCACCTGTCTGTCCGCTTTCTCCCGATCACGCCGGCCGAGCGGCCGCCGGACGACAGATACGCAGGTGAGAAGCACTCCAGAAGCCTGGTAGTGTTCTCTCTGTCGCCACGGGGCGCAGGAACAGAACCCGAGGCACACACCCTGTCCGGGTGGCGGAATGGCAGACGCGCTAGCTTGAGGTGCTAGTGCCCTTTATCGGGCGTGGGGGTTCAAGTCCCCCCTCGGACACCAGCAGAGACCCCAGTTGATCTGGGGTCTTTCTGTTTTCAGGCCACGGTGAAGCAGTCACGTGACCCACCGCGTGACCCACCGGCCAGCGGACTTGCCCTTAGACCAGGGCAGAGAGGCCGAGTCGGCCCGCTCCGGAGGCGGCCAGCCGCCGCGCTCCGTCCTTACGTGAGTGCCCGTAGCGGGACATCGTGTAGCCCGGCGAGTGATGCCGGACATTCGCGGACACCTCTACAGGGTTCTCCCCGGCCTCCAGGTCGTTGGTCACCTTGCTGTGACGCCAGTCATGGATACGGAAGTCCTCCGGCAGGCGCAGCCGGTTGCGTACCGTCCGCCAGCGGGCGGAGACCTTTTCCGGGTCCTGCGGGCCACCGGCCCGACCGTTCTTCTGGAGCTTGAAGCCATCACGAGCGAAGACCAGGTCATGATCCTCCCAAGCCGCCGCGAGGCGGGCCCGCTCCTCGTCCTGGCGCTCCTTCTGCCGCTTGAGCACATTCATGACCGCTTGGTCCACGTAGATGACAGCGCCGCCGTCGCCGTCCTTCGTGAGCCTACGAAGGCGGAAGGTGTTGCCCTCCTCCACGACCACCCACCCGAGTTCGATGGCGCATTCGTCCCAGCGAACCAGTGACCACTTCATCCCCAGGGCTTCACTGCGCCGGACGCCGGACGCCGCTATGACCGTCCACAACGGAGCATCCCTCAAACAGTGGTGGACCTGCCCGCCGTCACACGCCCGGTTCCCGCACGGCTCCCAGATGTGGCCGAGGAAGCGTGCCGTATCGGCGTCGTCCACGGTTGGGAACCGTTGCTCCTGCGCCCTGATCTGACGCTGTGTCGGCGGGTTGGCCGTGGCCGCAGGGTTGGTCGGGATCAGCTTCGGCACCGCCGATCCCAAGGCCCCGGACAGGATGTTGTGGATGTGCCGGACAGTCTTGGCCCCCAGAGGCTTGCCTCTGTTCGTGGGGCAAGGCGCCGTCTCCAGCATCCGATAATGATCGTCCAACAGGTCGTCAGTCACCTCCGTAAGCGGCACGCCCCCTATGTGCGGCTTGATGTGCAGCCGGATCTTCGTCTCATACCCGGCCACCGTCGTCCCCTCCTTCCGGCAGTTGGCCAGCCACCGATCCAGGTGCTCACCGAGCAGCAGCACCGCAGGCTCCTCGGCAGGCATCTCCGGAGTTTCCTCGGCGTAGACCTTGCCCGCCTCGTAGTCGTTGTGCCACTGCCGCAGCGCCTTTTCCGCAGCCGTCTTGGTCGGATAGTCCCGGCCTATCCAGTAACGATGGCTCTCCTCCCCTGTCGTCTTGTTGAGGTGGCGGGGCGTCCGCACGCCCCAGGTGTTCGGGCGGCCCTTGCGCGGGATCTCCACCGGAGTCCCCCCGAGCCCGTTACCGCGCTTCGCCACTGCTGCTATTGCTCCTTCCGCTCGTTCTTCCACTCAGTGAGCAAGACTGTTGCCCTGTTAGTGAGTTGCTTGCCGTCCCACAGGCCCAGCTCCCTGGCCCGCTTGACGCGCTCGGACATGGTGGCCTTGCCGATGCCGAGGCGCGCGGCCAACTCGCCTTGCGGGGCGGTGGTTCCGGTAGCCCTCATCCGGACCAACTCCGCCACAAGTAGCGCGTAGTCCACTTCGCTGCGACAGCGCGCCGGCACAGGCCAGGGCTCGTTCATCACCCAATCCGCTTCCGCGCTCAGAGCGGCGCGAGCCTGCGCCTTGATCTCCGCAAACGGGATCTGCCTCAGCAGAGACGCCGGGATGCCGTCCGTCTCCAGCGCCTCGGACATACTCCGGTCGATCTCTTCGAGAGTGCCGCCGACGTTCAGCCGGATCGAGAGATCCGACGGCCCGAAGAAGGGGGCGACAGTCAGGCACGTCACGGTGACCAACCAAGGGCCATAGGAGCGCTGCCACAGCAGCTCTGAGCCCTCGCGGCGCCACTCAGGCGGCAGAGCGCTTTCGTTCGTTTGTGAGGTCATGGCACGACCATAGCCCATCCCGAATCGGCTGCACCAGGTTCGGAAGAGTGGCGAGCGTCACTCATATTGAACTTGCTGCCACAGGTTCGGATCTGCTGATCTGAGAACAGGCCGGACAGCAACGGGCGGAAGTGCCGCCCATTGGACCGCAGCAAGGAGCACGCTTGGACAGCAGTTTGATGACCGTTGAGGAAGTCGCCAACTACCTCCGGAAGCCGATGAGTTGGGTCTACTCCAACTGGCGATGCGAGGGCATCCCTTTCCGCAGGGTTGGGCAGTCCCTTCGATGCCGCACCGGAGACCTTGAGAAGTGGCTCGATCAGCAGGCTGATTGATTTGCTCGACGGCACACATATGGCCCCCGAGGCACCTCGGGGGCCTCACCTTTCCAGGAGGCATAAGCTGACCGCAATCGCCGTAAAGCTGGTTGATCTCACGTGCGCAACATGCCGACAGCCATATGTGCATGAACGCCCAGTGGGAAAGCGCGGGCCGAACCCGACAACGAATCCGCGTCACCCGGAATGCGGGCGTAAGCGGGAGAACCAGGGTCGCGCCCTGTCGCGGGAGCGTAAGCGGAATGGGCTGGCGCCGAAGAAGCGGCCAGACAAGGCCGATGCTCTCGACATCGCTTGGCGTGCCGGCGCCTATGTGGAGGATGTTCTACAGCTCGATGCTCCGCCCAAGCCGTACGACAACAAGCATGAAACCGAGAAGGTAGTCCACAAGGACGTGGCCTACTCGACTGCGGAGGATTACATGGCGGTGGATCTGTGGTTTGCCGACGCCAGAGAACCTAAGACCGGACCGGAGACGGGACGGACGTGTAGCACCAGGTTGGCAGTTATCGGCTCAGCTAGGCCATGGTGGCACTCGGAACCCATGTGCACTCGGGGCGGCGTGAAGCCGATGGAGACGTTCACCATGGGAGTGTGACGGCCTGTCCGGACAGATGCGTCCGTTAATTCTTATAGATGAGGGGAGGTTTCCCCTTGGAGTCAAGGCCGCTGGGCGGCGGTCCTCTGACGCGGACGAGAGTCCGGGCCCGTTCGAAGTCCTGAGCATGTCGTGAAGATGCTCGAATGCGGCTCTGCGGATACCTGCCTGTGAGATCGCAGCAGACAACCGGAGAGTGGACCCCTTACCTCCATGAAGTTAAATTCCTGGGGGTTTGGGGCCCGTCTTCTCTTACGTTGTCCTGTTGTGAGTCTCTATGACCGCCCCTTGAGGCGGCCCTCTAGCCTTTCTCTTTAGAAGCTTCTCGGGGAGCGCTGGGATCCATCCACAGCCGCCATCGGGCTCGAACTCAAGTTCGCCGAGGCCAGTAGAAGAAATTCGACCTTATCCAGCGACAGCACGCAGGAGGCATGAATGGATGATTTTGATCCGATCCGGGCTCTCGTCCGAGACGAGATCTTGAAGGCCATGCAGGAGGCCCGGCCGGTCCAGTACACCCGGGCCGACCTCACCCACATGACATCGCACCAGATCGCCCAGGCCCGCCGGGATGGCCACCTGGACAACCTACTCATCGGCCGCAACTGACCAAGGAGACTCACTTGACCATCACTCACCAGGGTTTCGATCTATCCGGCTTCACGCTCTCGAAGGAGACACTGGAGCTGATCGCCAAGCACGACGAGCTTTACGACCGCCTGTTGAAGTACCGGGCCGAGAATGCCGACTGCCACCGGGTCTACCCCGACCTGCGCAATCCGCACCACAGCTACGTCCCGGCGCTGAACCGGGCGGATGAGGAGCTGCGGGAGCTGGAGGCGAAGGCTCTGGCCGAGGGCAAGACCCTGCCGGACCGGGACAAGTTCATGGCCAAGGTCCGGAAGCGCGTCGCGGAGTACGAGCGCATGGAGCCCGCGATGGTGCGGGCTGTGGACCACGCGGAAGACCTGGTGTCGGCCGCCGTCGTGCAGGAGCTGCCCGAACTGGCCCGCCAGGGCTTCGAACAATCGCAGAAGGCCAAGAAGGAGTATCAGGAGGCCGTGGCCAAGGCGGAGACCGCCCGCGCCAGCATGCGGGAGACCGTGAGCCGCTTCCTGTGGGCTGTGACGGCTGGGGAGATGAACCGGCCGAAGTGGTCCGGCTGGGCGAGCCTGGGTGAAGAGGTGGACACGTGGCGCACCACGGCGGACGGTCAGCTCCTCACGTACGACAGTGCCCGTGATCTGGGCCTGGTGGACCAGTGGCGAGGTCTGCGCGCTGAGCTTGACGGGTTCGTGGCCTCGCCGGACGAGACGGCGGCCTGAACCTCACCTCCTACATTGCATTCCGGCCCTCTCCATTTTGGGGAGGGCCGTTTGATTTGATTTACGAGAAAGGTGATGAACGATGCCTAGGCCACGCAGTCCCCAAAGCCCCCATAGCCGCTATCGAGAAGCCCAGAAGCTCACTGTCCTACCCCTTGAACATGATCTCCCTGCGCCTGAACTGCCCAATGGGCGGGATTGGAGTGCAGCCGAGAAGGAACAGTGGGCCGCGCTCTGGCGCACCTCTCAGTCCTACGTTTGGGACGACTCGACTATTTCCGCCGTTGCTGCGCTGGTGGTCTATTGGAGTGCGATCCTGGCCGGCACGGCGTCCAGCACTCAACACATGGAATACCGGCACCTACTCCGGGCCCTGGGGCTGACCCCTGAAGGCATGCGAGCGCTCGGGTGGGTGATCGCCGATGAGTAAGCGCGCCGCCCTCGCACGAGGCGCACAGAGCCGCTCCAAGGGCGACCGGGACAGCTACGTGTATCCCACACTGCAGGATGTGCAGGACTGCCGCGACCGCTGCGGAGAGGGCTGCCGAACCGCCGATCACCAGCCAGGATGCCGGGGCTACGTGATCCCTTGGTGTCCTCGAGCGGACAGCGCACCTCACCTATGCCAGTGCTCCTATTGCGTGGGGGTGTTCGCGGCGTCGTACAGCGACCCGGCGGCGGATATGGAGCTGTATCGCTCCCTCAATGCCGCAGATGGCATCAAAATTCATTGCCGAACATACGGCGAAAAGGAGGCACCCCCGGTGGGTCCTATTCCGACCGAATGACCTATTACCCCTATATGCTTTATCGATCTATTATCGTGAAGTAATGCAACCGTGATCTGAGACGGGCTGTTTCCGTTCGTTCGGATGGGAGGATGGTCGTGTTCCGCCGAGCAGTGCAGGGGGCGGGGGTGGCTAGCCGTAAGAGTGACGCTCCGGAAGCCATTGCGACAGACTCAATGAACGAATCAAGGGGCATTCATGCGCAAGACGGTTCAGGTCGTCTCGTACGTCGAAAAGACTGTGTGTGACGGTTGTGCGGCCAAGGATGGCAGCGACGTTGAGGCGTCAGAGGTTCTGACTCTTTCGGGTGTCTCGTACGACCTGTGCACGGCTCACGCTGAGAAGTTCGGTGCCTGGTTCGCCGAAGCGTTCGGCCCCTCCTCCATCGCTGAGCCGTCGGTGTCGGAGGCCGAGCAAGACGACCCGGACGACGTCGAGGAGCCGGAGGGCGGCGAAGGGCACGAGAAGACGACGGAGGTGGCTCCGGTGCCGTCCGTGATGATCGCTGGTGAAGTGCCCGGCTATGACTGGGACACGGCACGGGAGGCTGTGAGGAACCTCGGGTACGAGGTGCTCGGCCGGGCGGACAGCTCTACGGTGCTGCTGATCCTGGGTGAGGGCGGGGAGCGCAACACCACCAAGCTGAACGATGCTGCCAAGTTCGGCCTCCCCTGTATGGACGTCCGCCAGCGGGGACGCTTCAAGTCCGCTGTCTGCGCTGGTGAGTTGGTCGGCGGCGACCCGCTTCCGGAGCCTGTCAGGGTCGGCCGGTCCGGCATGAGCGACCGGGAGCGCAACCGGCTGATCCGGGCATGGGCTCAGGAGAACGGCTACGCCGTGCCCGCCCGTGGTCGCATCCCGATGCACATCAGCCACGCCTACAAGGTGGCCACCGCTCAGGACACCACAGACGCCAAGGAGTCCCACACAGCCGCGTGACCGCTCCTGGACAGCGAAGCACGCTCACGGCGGCCGGACGCCGCAGACGGCCGTCCTGGCAGGACTTGAGCACGTGGAAGAACGCCAAGGGCTACGGGCAGGACTCCAGGCCGGTGAAGCGCGACTACGCGCCCGGTAGCTGGATCACCTGGGACCAGGACGGCCGCACCCGCGCCGGAATCGTCACCGACTACTCAGTGTCCAGCTCCCACCGCTACACCGTGGTCCCGTCCGACGGCGGGGACATGCTGCCCTTCAACCCTCCCCGCAAGCACGACCCGAACCCCTACGTCGTCCACGGTGGCCGGGCCCTACCGGCCACCCCGGCACATGATCACCTGGAGACAGCTGCATGAACGGGATCACCCTGTACGGCCCGATGGGACAGGCCGTCCGCAAGATCGCTCCCTATGTCGAGACTGACGCGCTCGGCACCTACGTGGCAGCACTCAGCATGTGGTCGGCCGCGATCAGCGGCACCGTAAAGACATCATCCCGGGGCAACGCCCGACCTGTACTCCTATGGTCGGCGCTGGTGGCCGGGACCGGGCGCGGGAAGGGAACCGCACTGCGGGCCGCGCACCACGTCATGGACGGCACCCTTGGCCGCTTCCTGGCCACTCACACCACGTCCGGCATCACCTCCGGCGCCAGCCTGGTCCACCACCTGTGGGAGCAGCAGGAAGCCACGGCCGAGACCGAACAGGGCCGAGATGTGCGGACGCTGGTGGTCGAGGAGGAGTGGTCGGAGGTCCTGAAAAGGGTCCGCCGGGACACGTCCTTCACGACCAAGCTTCGGGCGGCCTGGGACGGGGCAACGCTGCGGAACACGACCAAGGAGGGGGCGGAGGAAGTCAGAGATCCCGCCACGGTGCTGCACGCCCACGTCACCCCCTCGGACTGGGCCCGGTACGTGGGTGAGTCAGACGCGGCCGGAGGCTCGTACAACAGGATCTTGCCGTTCATGCTCGGCTCGGTTCCCATGCTCGACGACGACCGCGTGAGCCTGCCCGAGGTGGACAGCTGGGAACTGACCGACGCCTACCGGTGGGCCACCGCCCGCCCTCGGGTGATCGTTCTCGGAGAGGACGCCCGGCCGCTGTGGCGAGTTGTCCGACGCTACGCCCGCATCCTTGGGGAGGTCCTGCCGGAGAGGCAGGCCGTGTTCATCGAGCGCACGGCAGAGCAGACGCTCAGGGTCGCGGCCTGCCTGGCCGCCTCCGAGTGCTCCGAGATCATCACGGCAGAGGTCCTATCGGCCGCCTTCTCCCTGGTGCGCCGCTCGGTCCAGGACGCAGTGCGCATCACCACTGGAGCCAGCGCGGGGAAGGTGAAGCGTCAGCCGCTCAGCCTCGCCGACAAGGTCCGGGCCCGCATCGAACTGCACGGGGGTCGGGCCCGTTCCTCCGATCTCCTCCCGTACGTGGGAGCGAGCGCGGCCGAGGTTCGGGCGCTGCCCGGGATCACCGTGACCGAGGAACGCACCGGTCGCACCGGACGCCCGGCCACCATCTTCACGCTCGCGGACGAGAGTTCCAGTCATACAGGGTCGCAGCCGACCAGCGCGGAGCGTGACAAGAATCGCCCCGCCACGGTCGTCCGCATGGACACCTACCGCCCGACCAAGCCACAGGCCGCACCTCGGCCGGTGAGCACGGTCCCCGCTCGGCCACAGCCGCCCAAGGCGAAGGAGGCGGCAGCGGTCAACCCCTTCCGCGCTCTGCTCTGATCAACGAACAAAGAAACCCCGGCCTTCCGGCCGGGGTTTCTTTTACTTGAAGGACCAACGTCCATGCATGCGCTGCTATTTGATGGCTCACACGTCGCCGAACTCGCCGGCCTTCACACCTGCTACGAAGGCCGCAAAGCTCTCCGGAGAGAAGGCCAGGGCCGGTCCCTGAGGGTCCTTGGAGTCTCGCACCGGGACGACACCAGAGAGGTTGGCGGCTACCTCGACGCAGGCGCCGCCGTTGCTGCTGTAAGAGGACTTGAACCATTCGGGCTCGGTCACTGGAGTTCCTTTCGTACCTTGCTAATCAGCGCCATGGATGCGACCTGCGACAGCGCTTCTACCTGTAGCTGATGGTAGGCGGTCAGCAGGGGACGTACGGCATCGGTTTCGCGCTCGAAGTGCCCTTGCTGGGCTGACTCTGAGTAGGCGGCCACGGACCGATCTGGCAGCGTCAGTAGATACACCGGCAGATCGAAGCTGCGCATCTCACCTATGTCGTACGGCGCGATCTGAAGCACTACATTCGGCAGCTCGGCAAGGGCGACCAGGTAGTCAAGCTGCGCACCCATGGCCTTGGGCCCGCCAACTCGCCGCCGAATGCAGCTCTCATCCAGGACGGCGTGAAGGAGTGGCGTGGGCTGCCGAGTGATGATCCGCTGGCGAGCAGTGAGGAGGTTCAATCGCTCGTCAGCCTGGGCCTGGGTGATGCTGCCCCGGCGGACAGCCCCTGTTGTGATCGCCTCCGCGTACTCCGGCGTCTGCAACAGTCCGGGGATGATGCCCAGCTCGAAGACACGAAGCTCAACCGCCCGTTCCTCTTGAGCCACGTAGTCCGGGAAGCCCTGTAGCAGCGATGTTCTCCTGATGTTCCAGTGCATATCAACGAACTTGCTGCCCGAACCGAACACATGGTCAGCTTGCCGCGCAAAGCGGGGAGTTGGGGGCTTCCGGCCAGTTTCTACGGCTGAGACGTGTGTCCCCGAATACTCCATCCGGTCGCCCAACTCATCCTGCGTCAAACCCATCTCTTCACGTGAGAGGCGGAGTTGAGCACCGAAGGCGGCGCGCGGCGACGCGTCTGGGTCCAGCTCTAAACGGTTCAAGATCTACTCTTCCTTCGTCCCTGACAGGTTGAAGACACTTTGACTGTACGGGACAGTGGGCCCCCTTGGTAGCGGAACGCAACAGCCCCGAGACGGAGCGCACGTGAGTGAGCTGGAAAGCGAGACAGGCAGACTCCGCGAGTACCGTGCGGAAGCCGAGGCGGCAGCCAATGCCCTTGAGACCGCCTGGAAGGTCGCAGGTCTGCCGTCCGACATCAACGTGATGCCCATCGTGAGCGGCCGTGGGATGTACGAGGGGCCTCACGTCTCGTTCGGAGGCGGTCACGCACGTGTGGCCTGGGCGCTGGCCGAGGCGTTGACGGACTACGCCCGACTCTCCGGCCGACTGATCGACGGGGAGCCTCAGTCCCTTGTGGCTCGCATGCTCGCTGATCTCCGCGTGGCGCCGGCTCTTCCTGATGACGGACTGTACGTCGTGCGACGGGAGTTGAGCGCTTGAACACCTGGGGGCCAGAAGTCGACGTCCTGATCGGAAGGCTATGCGAGAGGGAAGAGAACATGAGCCACGAAATCGGCGGTCCTGCTGAGACCCCCAAGCCAACCGCTGAGGATGCGGCCGACGAACCCTTCGTCGTGCAGTGGGACGAGACCCGCCAGCAGTGGTCCGTTCTGAGCTACCTCGGCACCATGACCCACGCCGAGGGCAACCGGCCCGCACGGTTCGCCGACCGATCCGAAGCCGACGCGTTCGCGAAGCGCCTGTGTGACCGGTGGCGGATCAACCTGGCGGCGTACCGACCGGGATAGCCCAAGACCCCCGCCGAACCCCTCCTGTCGGCGGGCCGTGCTCCGGGACAGGATTGGCGCCGCGTCCCGTAGAGCACTACCCGGCTCAACGTGCGTTCCCGTGCGCTGAGTTGAGCCGAGCCTAAGACTCCCGCCCCGGCAACGGGCAATCGGTCTGACCGGATGACCGGGGCGGGCACAAGACCCCCGTCCCCGGGCTTTGGCTGAGGTCCATTCCGCCCGGGGGCGGGCTTGAAAGGTCCACCCGCTGCGAGGAGAGTCCTCCCAGCGACAGCACCACGAGACAGGAGGCACATAGATGACCTTCACCGAACCCCCGTGGGGCACAACCCGGATGGGGCCGTTCGTCACCGCCGAACCCGTCCCCGCGTACACCGCCGTGATCGACCCCGAAACGCAGGTCGCCATCTACATCGACGAGCAGGGCCGACGGGTCGAGATGGGCGCCCACGGCACCAGCACCAACACCAGCACACCGACCACCACCGGCCAGGGCGACGGTCAGAGCGGCCAGCAGAACCAGCCCAGCGACATCGACAGCATGCCCGCGAACGACCAGGACCAGGGCACCGGCTGACATGACCGACGATCGACCCGGGGCCGTACTGGTCCTGACCAACTCGCTCGACGCCACCGCGGACGTGGTTCTGCACATCCTCGCTGAGCGCCGGGTCCCGGTAGTACGCGTAGACCCCGGTGTCGATCTCTACAACGGCGCCTCGCTGACCACCAGGTATGGCACTGGTGGTCAGCGGGGCGCACTTGCGACACCAACCCGCGCACTCGACCTTCGACACGTTCGGTCGGTCTGGTGGCGACGGCCCACGGCGTACAGCGGACCGCTCGAACTCGACGGACAAGACGCCAAGTTCGCTGGCTCACAGATGTTCTGGGGAGTCGGTGGCATTCTCGCGTCGCTGCCCCACGCGCACTACGTCAATCACCCTTGGCAGATCAGGAACGGGGAGTACAAGCCCGCGCAACTCGCTGCCGCGCTGCGGGCCGGGTTCCTGGTCCCCGAGACTGTCATCACCATGGACCCCGCCGAGGCCCGGCAGTTCTGCACCGAGCAACCCGCCGTGTACAAGCCACTGTGGAACACCCCGTACCGCGACGCGGACGATAGGGCGCAACAGGTCTGGGTGCGAGAGGTGAACCCGACCGACATCACTGACGCCGTGTCCACCTGCCCTCACCTGTTTCAGGCAAGGGTCGAGAAGTCGTTCGACGTACGGCTGACGGCTGTTGGTGCGAGGCTGTTCGCCGCCCGGATCACCAGCCCGGAACTCGACTGGCGCCGACGACAGGATCTGCTCAGCTACGAGCCGATCAGCGTCCCGGACGCCGTAGCCGCCTCCGTGGCCGGCTACCTCACCGATATGGGGCTCGTCTTCGGTGCCTTCGATTTCGCTGTGACGGCTGACGGCGCCTGGTACTTCCTTGAGTGCAACCCGAACGGCCAATGGGCGTGGCTGCCGTCGGCGCTCTCGGATCCGATCGCGCTGGCACTCGCCGATCAACTTGAGAAAGGTCCCACCGCGTGACCACATCCGCCGAACTCCGATCCGCCATGGTGGAGCGCCTCGCCGCCGACGGCGGTGTCACCGACCCTGAGTGGCGCAAGGCAGCCGAGGCCGTTCCCCGTGAGCTGTTCCTGTCCGAGTACTTCCGGCACATTCCTGGCACCTACCCCACCGAGTTCGAGGCAGTGCCGCAGGACTCGCCCGGTTGGCTCGAAGCGATCTACACCGATCAGACCTTGATCACTCAGCTCGACGGCCGGATCCGCCCGAGTGATGCCAGCGGACCGGTTTCGGGTGCCCCGTCATCGTCGTCAACCGTTCCGGGCCTGGTGCTTCGGATGTGGCACCAACTCGATGTTGAGGTCGGACACCGAGTGCTTGAAGTCGGCACCGGAACGGGGTACTCGACGGCGCTGGGCGCACACCGGCTCGGTGACCAGAGCATCGTCAGCATTGAGGTGGACCCTGAGGTTGCCGGACGAGCCGCCGCAGCAATCCGGAGCGCCGGGTACGCGCCGACCTTGGTAGTCGGTGATGGGCTCAACGGACACGCCGTTGATGGGCCGTACGATCGGCTCATTGCTACCTGCGCGGTCCGCTACATTCCGCAGCCGTGGCTGTACCAGGTGAGCCCCGGTGGAAAGATCCTGGTGACCCTCGCCGGCTGGTCCCATGGCTTCGGGCTCGTCCTGTTGACGGTGACCGAACCGGGCTGCGCTACGGGCAGGTTCCTGCCCGGCTTCACAAGCTTCATGATGGCCCGTCCCCACGATCGACCGCCCCGCCAGAGCATCAACTTGCTGCCCGGCGAGCAGCGACCAAGCCGGATCGACCCTGCCGTGATCGAAAACTGGACCGGCACATGGGTGGCGCAACTCGGCGCTCCGTCAGCTGAACGGCTCGGCGCTGGCGAGCAACAGATCCTCTTGGACGTGGCCACCGGATCGCAGGCCCGCACCGAGGCGGACGGCCAGGGCGGGTGGACGGTCACGCAGCGCGGGCCCCTCCGGCTCTGGGACCAGGTCGAGAGCGCCATTGAGTCGTGGCAGGCGGCCGGCTCCCCGCATCAAGAGGGATTCGGCATCACGATCACCGAGCACGGTCAGCGGGTCTGGATCGGCAGCGAGGACGGACCGGGCTGGAATCTGCCCGTCTGAAGACCCCGATAGGCTCGCTCAGGGCGCAGGCGTCTACTCCAGACGGTCCAATGCCTAACCTGCGCCGCTCGGCCCCGTCCTGCTGGCTACTCGCTAGCGGGACGGGGCTCCGTCGTCTCGGCGCCCTGGTGCTCGCGCTCCTCAGGCGGGATCACGCGCGACCCCTTGCCCCACCTGGTCTCGATCAGCCCCTGTTCCCGCAGAATCTCCAGAGCCCGCCGAGCGGTCCCCCGCGCCACGTCGAAGCGACGGACCAGCTCCGGCTCTGACGGGAAAGGCTCCGCTTCCTCGCCGCTGTAGCGGCCCGCCTCGATTTCAGCAACGAGCGTATCCAGCACCCTCATGTACGGGGGCTGCTTTCGGGGGCCTGTCGATTGCGCGGACATGGGAAAAGCCTAGACAACCCGCCCTGATGCCATTGAGTTGGACAGGTGAACAGGTGGACAAGTTGGGCAGCCGTGGCTACGGTCGGTACCAACACAAAAACCCCCAGCAGCCGATTAGGCCCGGCTACCGGGGGTCAGAAACGCCGAACAGCTGTATAGGAGCTGAACGACATGCGTTACCTTATCGCGCTCGCCCTTCTCTGGGCCCTCCGCCGACTGCTGCCCGCCAAGGGCCGTCATCGGACACCCGACCTCCGCCAAGAGATCTGCGGATGGGCCGGACCCATCCCCGCACACGTGCTCGCCCGCACGATGCCCCTGGACCCCGACAACCACCTGATCGTCCGGCCGTACGTCCTCCTATGGGAGGAAGAGCTTCAGCGGCAGGAAGAACGCCGGGAAGCACTGTTCGCCGCGTCGGCTGGCCTGCCCGATACCAGCTACACCTACCCCGGTGCTCACTCGCTCCCTGGGGCGGCAGCGTGATGATCAAGCCCACCTGCCCTCGCTGCAAGCAGACCGCCGAACTGGTTGTCGTCGGCCACGTGGAGCGTGCTACTGGCGCCCCAGCGCCCATCTACGCCTGCCGGGCCTGTGAGCCCGCCTACCGAGCCGCCGAAGGCCAGTAAGACCCAAAAGCCCGCCCCGTCCGTGCACTCCCCTGTGTCCTGGGCGGGGCTTCTCTCTACCAGGACCAGGGCCGTGGCCATGTGACCCACGCGTGACCCACAGCGGTCCGGAACGGGCCGAAACGCGCTGAATCCATGGGTAAGCGAGGCCATCGACTCAACGGTGCAGCACCGACGTTTCAGCAGGTCAGAGGCATAGAGCGCCGGTGCCCGAGGCGAGAGTTCAAGTCCCCCCTCGGACACCAGCAAAGACCCCAGTTGATCTGGGGTTTTTCTGTTTCACCGGCCCTGGGCGTGACCAAGCAGGTGACCAACAGGGCCCGGAACGGGCTGGACCAGACCGGTCAGACGTGCGCCGCGCGCTCCCAGCGGCGAGCTTGATCGCCCCATCCTTACGACGGTGGCCGTACCGAGCCATCGTGTAACCGGGTGAGTGGTGCCGGACGTTCGCGGACACCTCTACGGGATTCTCCCCCGAGCCAGTCGTGAGCACCGTCAGTCGCCAGGTCGGACAACTCAAGCTGGTGGCGGCAGTTGACAGTTGGACACAGCAAGGAACGTATTGTCGATCTCTGCCCTCGGGAGGCTCAGCGAGCCGACCGAAGGCAGAGCGTCGAGGTTGCTCCACCGTGTGGCAACCGGTATTCAGGCGCAGGTCGACAGATCGCAGATCGCAGATCGCAGGCCGTCGGGTTCCGGCCGGGGATGCGCCCCCGGCGTCAGTTCTGTCGCAGCAGCTGCTCCAGTTCTCCGGCCAGCCGTGCCGCCGTCGCGAGGCGGTCGAGGGTGTAATCCGGCTGCGGGGCACGGTCGATGACGATCCTCAGGGCCGCGGCGGCCTGGCGGGCGAAGAGGGCGAGCAGATCGAGTTCGGGGAGGCTGGCGCGGGCCTGCGGGGCCGGGTCGAGGACCTCCAGGACGCCGAGGACGCGGTCGCCGTGGATCAGGGGGACGGCCATCAGCGCACTGGGCACGTAGTCCGTCGACTCCGCGAGGGAGCGGTCGAAGGAGGAGTTCCTGGAGAGGTCGTCGACGACCATGGGCTGCCCTGAGGCGGCCACCCAGCCGGCGATTCCCCGGCCGGCCGGGAAGCGGCGGCTCACCAGGGACTCTTCGCCTCGTCCGGAGACCGCCTGGAAGACCAGTTCGTCCGCCTCCTCGTCGAGCAGGAAGACCGAGCTGGCCTCGGCGGCGAAGATGGCGCGGGCCACGTCGACGATGGACTGAAGCAGCTCGCCCTCCAGGGGGTCTGCCGTTCTCTCGGTCATGAGGCACCTCTGCTGTCGGTGTTCACCACGCTGACGTTGGCCGCGGAAAGGTAGAGCGCGTTCTTGAGCTGGAAGCTCGTCATCCGGGGGTGTCCGGACAGGATCCGGGCGCACAGCCCGGCGATGTAGGGGGTGGCGAAGCTGTTGCCGGTGGTCCGGATGGACGCCCCGCCCAGCCAGGGCACCTCCACGTTCTGCCCCGGCGCGAAGAACTCCACCGGTGGCGCGGGGTTGTAGAGGTGGAGGTCGGGGTCGTCCTCCTGGTGGCTGCCGACCGAGATCACCGAGGCGAACCGCCAGGGGAAGCTCTCCACTGGCGTGTTGTGCGCCGAGGCGACGATCACCGTCCGGTTGAAGAAGGCCTCGTCCGCCAGAGCGTGGAGCTCCTCGGCGAAGCGCGTCCGGGTGGTGGACAGGCTCAGGTTGATCACGTCGAACCCCTGCCCGACGGCCCAGCGCAGCCCCGCGAGCAGGACGTCGCCGGAGCCGGAGAAGCGTTCGCCGAGCACGCGGACGCTGGTCAGCTCGCAGTCCGGCGCGGTCCGACGGATGATCCCGGCGCAGGCGGTGCCGTGGCCGCAGGTGTCACCGGTGGTGGTCCGCTCGACCCGGACACCCTGTTCGTCCTTGGCGACGACCCAGGAGGCGGCGAGCGGGCCGACCAGGGGATGGTCGCGTTCCACCCCCGAGTCGACCACGCACACCCGCACCCCCGCTCCGCTGCCCGCCAGGTGTGGCGGAGCGGGCGCGCCGTCCGCGACCACGGGGATGTCCGCGGGCCGTCGGCCTCGCAGACTCCAGGTGAGTCCGGCGGCCGGTGGGGTCGTGGCGGTGGCCATGGTGTCAGTTCTCCTCGTTGAACGCGGCGACCCAGCGCACGCCGGGCTGGTGCCCCTTGGCGGCGAACCAGGCACGGGCCGCCGCCGCGGCCTCCGCCGCCGGACCGCCCCGGCCGAGCAGGCGGAGAGTGTGCGCCTGGTCGAGCGCGGCCTGGGCTCTGACGACCGGGGAGTCGGTCAGAGTGGCCTCGGCGACGGCGCACCCGGCCAGCCGTACGGCCCGCTCCGCCTGCCCCTGTGCGGCGGCGAGCCGGCCGCGCAGGCCGTCCAGGTCCACCGACTCGGCGTGCGGCCGCCCGGACTTGGCCGCGAGCGGCCGCAGGGCGTTCTCTGCGGCGGCCCACTGCCCGGTGTCCAGCAGTAGCCGGGCCGAGTCGAGCGTGATCGTGTCCAGCAGCGCGCCCGCGCCCAGCCGGCGAGCGGCGTCCGCAGCCCCGGCCAGCAGCTCCAGGGCGGCATTCTGTCGATCAGTCAGCACTTCGATGAGTGCGGCGAACACCGGGAGGAAGACCTCGGCCTCGGCGTAGCCGAGCTCCCGCGCCAGCCGGCCGGCCTCCGCCAGGTGCTCCCGGGCCGCGGCCGGTTCGTCCTGCAGGGCGAGCAGGACGGCCATCGGGCAGTTCAGCGTCACCCGGACGGTGCGGCGTCCCCGGCCGTGTTCGGCGAGCAGCGCCTGGCAGCGGACCGCGGCCGCCGGTACGGGAGTCGGCCCCCGCCAGAGGGAGATGCCGATCGCGCCCAGGGCGGCGGCCCGCTCCACCTCGCCGTCGACGCTTGCCGCGTGCGAGAGGGCCCGGGTGAGCAGGGCGTCCGCCGCACCGTGCCGGCCGTGCGCCTGGTGGTGCTGGGCCAGACGCAGCCGGGCGCGTGCCTGGCCCAGTTGGTCGTTGGCCGCTTCGAACACCGGTAGTGCCGCGCGGGCCGCTTCGACCGGTCTGCCCGCGCCCGCCAGCGGGTCGAGCACCGCCAGGGCCAGCCGGGCGTGTGCGTGGTCCACCGGGTCCGCCGGGGCGCTGAGCACGTCCGTGAGCAGCGACCGGCCCTGCACCGTACGGCCCAGGGCGATCCGGACCTCGCCCAGTCTGCGCGCCGTCGGGATGCCGGCCGGCTCACCGGGCCGGCCCAGGGCCATCGCGCGGGCCAGCAGGTCCTCGGCGCGGGAAAGGTCGGATCCGGCCATGGCCTGGGCGCCCGCCCGGGCGAGGGTCCGGGCCGCGGAGCCGCGCAGTGTCTCGGTGTCGCCGTCCAGCAGGCCGAGGTCGCTGCGGTAGCGGTGGGCCTGCTCCAGGTGGGTGCCGACCGCTCCGTCGCCCGCCGCGCGTACGGAGGGCAGTCCGGCGGCCCGCTGGTGCACCTCGGCGCGGGCCCGTTTGGACATGCACTCGTAGGCGACCTCCTGGACCAGGCCGCTGGTGAAGCGGAAGACCGGCCGGGCCGGGCCCGCCGGCCTGGCCGGTTCGATCAGCCGGCGGTGGCTGAGCGCCGGCAGTGCGGAGCGGACCGGGTCGCGGCCCTCGGCGAGTTCGGCCAGTTCCTCGGCGGTGAACTCCCGGCCCACCACCGACGCCAGGTCGAGGGCCAGGCGCTCGGCGGGCTCCAGGGTGTCGATCCGCGCACCGAGCAGGGCCTGGACCGTGGGCGGCAGTTCGCCGGGCGATTCGGTCTCGGAGCCGACGGCGAGCAGTTGTTCCAGGTGCAGCGGGTTGCCTCCGGCGCGTTCCAGCAGGCCGGCCGGGGCGCCGTCCCAGTGCGCGTTGACGTCGACCAGTTCGGCGGCGAGCAGCCGGGCCTCCTGCTCCGAGAGTCCGGACAGCCCGATCGCACCGGTGGCCGCCAGGGGTCGCGACTCCAGCAGTTCGGGCCTGGTCAGGCAGATCAACAGGACGGAAGCGGGGCCGAGTTCGGCGGCGAGCCGGTCCAGTACGTCGAGTAGCAGCGGGCCCGCCCAGTGGCAGTCGTCGATTGCCAGCACCACCGGCCGGCGGCCGGCGAGCGCGGTCAGCACCCGGATCAGTGCGGCGCAGGTCTCCGCGACCGATGGGTTGGGCGTGCCGTCGCGCAGCAGGCCCGTGGAGAGCACGGCCAGCGCCTCGGCCGCCCCCTCCAGGAGGGCCTCGCCGAGCAGCCCGCGCAGCGCGTCGGCCAGCGGCTGCAGGCTGCCCTGTCCGCCGTACGGCCGGCAGCGCCCGGTGCCGTACGCCGCCAGTGGCGCCGTGCGCTCGAGCCACTCCCGCAGCAGCCGGGTCTTGCCCTGTCCCGCCTCGCCGTGGACCAGCAGGCACTGGGCTCCCCGGCCGTCCGCCGTCCGCGCCAATGCGGCGTCCAGCTCGGCGAGTTCGGCGTGCCGGCCGACGAAGCGGACGTCGAAGCGGCGGAGCAGTTCCGGGTCGTCCGCACCGAGGCCGAGCAGCCGGTGGGCGGTCACCGCGTCGGCCTTGCCCTTGAGGAGCAGCGGCCCGACGGACTCCGTCCGGACGGTGGGGCCCGCGGCGCGCAGGGTGTCCGGGCCGATCAGGATCTGGCCGGGGCCGGCGTTCTGCTCCAGCCGGGCGGCGATGTTGACCGTCTCGCCGGCGACCAGCGCCTGGCGCGCCGAGGCGTCCGAACCCGCCACCACCTGGCCGGTGTTGACCCCGATCCGGACGTCCAGCCGGACGCCGAGGGTGGCGGCGAGCTCGGTGTTGAGGCCGCTCAGCGCGTCCAGCATGCCGAGGGCGGCGGCCAGTGCGCGGCGGGCGTCGTCCTCACGGACCGTCGGCACACCGAACACGGCCATCACCGCGTCACCGATGAACTTCTCCAGGGTGCCTCCGTGTGCCTCGATCTGCCGGCGCATCAGCTCGAAGTAGCGGAGTGTCACCGACCGCAGGGTCTCCGGGTCCAGGGCGCCGGAGAGCGCGGTGGAGCCGACCAGGTCGCAGAACAGGACGGTCACCAGCTTGCGTCCTTCGGCCGGTCCGGCCGGACCGGGCGGGGTGCACGGTGAGCCGCAGGAAGGGCAGAACCGGGCATCCGGTGGCAGTTCGCAGCGGCAGGCGGGGCAGTCCATGACCGTCTCCTTGTTCTCGGCCGGGGCGGATCAGAGCCGGGGGGCGGGTCAGAACAGCGCGCCACCGGCGATCTCGCTGTGGGCCTGGACCTCGGGCCCCACCTCGTCGAGCCGGTGCTTGAGGTCGAGCAGGACGGCCACTTCGTGCGGGGTGAGCTTGCGGAGCACCTCCTGCTGTTCCTCGGTGAACGCGTCGATGTCGAAACCCGCGGCGGCGAGGCGGCTGAGCGTGACCTGCTGGTCGGTCATCCCGGGGCTCCTGGGTGTTCGGAGGTGTCGGCGAGCTGGCGGAAGAGGCGGGTGATCCCGTCGACGGTGTGCAGGGCGCTGACCGCGACCGCGGTCTGCTGCGCGGCGGTCAGCGGGAGTTCGTCGAGCAGGTTCTCGAGGTCGGCGAGGTGGCCGGTGTCCAGTGCGGCGTGGTCTCGAAGGGTGCGGAAGGCGGCCGGTGGCAGCCCGGTGTGCTCCGCGAGCCGGTCGGCCAGCCAGGGCGCGGGGGCGTTGCCCTCCAGTGCGGCGATGTAGCCCAGCAGCACCACGGGGTGGTGGTGCCGGATCCAGTAGTACTGGGCCCCGGAAAGCTCTGCCACCACCACCGGCGGGAGGGCGCTCGGCGCCTCGGCGCCTGCCGCGGCGAGGTCGGCGAGCAACCAGTCGTCGTGGCCGCGCTCCTGTTCGGCGTGCAGCCGGAAGTAGCGGGCGAGCGGGGCGGCCAGCGGGTCACCGGGAGGCTGCCGGTCGCACCACTCGGCGGCCAGCTCCAGCAGCGGGACGGAGGCTTGGATCAGCCCGTGCATGGCGGCGAGGTAGTTCAGGTAGCGCGGACGGAGGCTGTCCGGCTGCCAGAGCGCGGTGGTCGCTGCTCTCAGGAGGGGCGTCGTCAAGGCGAGTTTGGTGCGCAGCGCGGCGGAGGCGCTGGGACGGCTCGCGGCAGCGGAATCGCTCGGGCGGCTCGGCGCGGTGGAGGCGCTGGGGCGACTCATCGCGGGCTCCCGGCGGCGTCCCGGTGCGGAAGTGCGACGAGGTCGGCGTACGGCGGGCAGCCGTGCCGGCGGAGCAGCTCCACCGGGCCGGCCGCGCGCTGGATCCTGGCGGCCTCCCGGTCGAGCAGTTCGCCCACGGGCCCGGCCCCGTCCCGGGCGGCGCCCGCGAGCACCTCCGGGTGCTGCGGCAGGTTCCGGCAGGTTCCGCAGTATCCGGGCCCGGCCGATTCGGGGGCGTACCGCGCGTACAGGTGGGCCGGACCGACGGTGCGGAGCAGGCGCAGCACGGGCGAGGCGAGCGAGCGCCGCCGGACGGTCCGCCAGTCGTCCTCGGCGATGTGTCCCAGCCGCAGGTGTTCCGGGGCGGGTCGGCGGTCCACCGCCTGCTGGTTGCAGCAGGCGAGCACCGTCCCGTCGAAGGCCACCACGGGCCAGGCCGCCATGGCGCAGGGCA
This sequence comes from Kitasatospora cystarginea, assembly GCF_039533515.1. NCBI lineage: Bacteria > Bacillati > Actinomycetota > Actinomycetes > Kitasatosporales > Streptomycetaceae > Kitasatospora > Kitasatospora cystarginea. Next base: position 105,947 of record NZ_BAAATR010000006.1, read on the forward strand.
GTGCCCGCTCCCCGTCCGGCCGGGGCCTCGACGCGGTGGCCCAGGCGGCCGCCCGGCCCATCGGCCTGATCTCGTTCACCAGCATCGGCACCTGGTCGGCGAACTCCCGCCGGATGTCGGCCGTCACCTCGGCGAGGTAGGGGTCCTGCGGCCCCGACCCGGTGATGTGGAAGCTGACCGGCACTCCGGCCTCGCGTACCTGGTGCACGGCGTGCAGGACGGCCGCGCGGGGTACCTCGCGCTCGTGGAAGGCGTCCAGGCTGGCGGAGAAGTGGTCGGCGGCGGTGACGGCGCGCATGACTCGGGCCGGTATCCGCCTCTCCCGGGCGAAGAACATGCCGCTCAGCAGCACGCTCCGGGTGCCCGCCGCCCGCGCCGACTCCGCCAGATCACGGGCCAGTTCGGGCAGCAGCAGCGGCTCGCCGCCGGTGAGCAGGACCACCTCGGGCCGGTCGCCGGCGGCGAACGAGCTTACGAACCGGAGCAGTTGGGCGTCGGACGGCTCCTCTCCCGCCATGGTGGACGAGGTGGAGCAGTGCGCGCAGCTCAGCGGGCAGCGGCGGGTGAGGGTGATCAGCAGGCCCGCCGCCGGGACGGGCCGCAGCCCGATGAAGTCGGACAGCTCCACGGGCCCTCCCCCGGTCTCTCGGGCCGCCGCCCGATCGCCGCGGTCACCCACCCAGGGTCGCGGCGCCGGGTTGGGATCCGGTTGGCCACCGGTTCAGGGACGGTATATCCGCTGGCCGACCTGGGCTTCGGCCACTTCGCGGGCGTACAGGTGGGCGAGCCGGGGCAGGTTGTACAGCGCGGCGTGCGCGCTGACCTCGTCGGCCGGTGAGAGCACCACCCCGGTGTCGATCAGGGCTTCCAGTTGGCGCAGTGCCGAACCGGGCCCGCAGCCGAATGCCTCGGCCGCGTCGTCGACCGTGAACGGGCGTGACACGGGCAGCCGTCCGAGCCGCCCCAGCGCGGTACGGACCGACTCCGGCAGGTCCCGCCAGCCGCCGGCCAGCCGCTCCCGGACGGAGAGGTCGCCGGCGGCCAGCTCGTCCAGGGCGGCGCGGGGTTCGGCCACCCGGTCGGCGTACTCGCCGAGCGGCAAGTGCCGCAGGACCGCCAGCCGCTGGCCGCTCACCCGCACGGCGAGCGGCAGCAGTCCGGTCGCGGCGGCGATCCGTTCCGCCGCCACCCGGTCGCCGCGCAGGCGGTGCGCGCCGATGATCCGGCCGAGCAGTTCGACGGCCTCCGCCTGGGAGTACAGCGGGACGTTGACGCGGTACGCCGAGGCCAGTCCGGCGAGCGAGGTTCGGGAGGTGACCAGGGCCGCGCTGCCGCCGGCTCCGGGCAGCAGCGGGCGGACGGCCGCCTCGTCCGGGACGTCGTCCAGGATGACCAGTACCCGGCGGTCGGCCAGCCAGGCACGCCAGCGGGCGGCGGCCAGGCCGGGGTCGTCGAGCAGCGGCCCCGGCAGGCCGGTGAGCCGGGCCAGCTCGGTCAGTACGGCGGCCGTCGGCCTGGGGGCCCCGTGCTCGTCGCGCAGCGCCACCAGCACCCGGCCGTCGGGGAAGTCCTCTCCCAGGCGGTGCGCGACATGGACCACCAGCGCGGTCTTGCCGATGCCGGCCGGTCCGACCGCCACGGCGATCCGTCCGCCGCCCGGCCGTACCGTGCCGAGCAGTTCGCCGATCTGCTGCTGGCGGCCGGTGAAGTCCGCGTCGTCCGGCGGTAGCAGGGTGCGCGGCACCTCGGCGGCCGTCGCCGGGCCCGCTCCCCGGGCCAGGATCGAGCGGTACAGCCGCTGCAGCGCCGGGCTCGGGTCCAGCCCGAGCTCGCGGGCCAACAGCTGCCGCAGCCCGTCGTAGACGGCGAGTGCCTCGGTCTGCCGGCCGGTGCGGTGCAGTGCGGTCATCTGGGCGGCTCGCAGGCGTTCGCGCAGCGGGTACCGGTCGACGAGGTCGCCGACGGCCTCGGCCACCTCCCGGGCGTTCCCCAGCGCCAACTCGGCCTCGGCCCAGTCCTCCTGGACCCCGACACAGCGTTCGGCCAGCCGGTCCGCCTCCTCGCGCACCGGCTCCGACCCGCACAGGTCGGCCAGCGGCGCGGTGTGCCAGAGCCGCAGGGCCTGCCGGAACAGCCGGGCGGCCTCGGCCGGATCACCGCCGTCCCCGGCTTCCCGGCCGGCCCGGGCCAGCGCCCGGAACCGCAGCGAGTCCAACTCCGGCTCGGCGACCCGCAGCAGGTATCCGCCGCCGACGTGGGCCAGCCGGTCCGCCTCGCCCGCCTCGCAGAGCATCCGGCGCACCGCCCAGACGTACTGCTGCACGTTCTTGCGTGCCGTCCTGGGCGGCTCGTCCTGCCACACCGCCTCGGTGAGCCGGTCGACCGAGACGGGGGTGTTGGCGTGCAGGAGCAGCATGGCGAGCACCAGCCGCTGCTTGATCGGCCCGAGCGGCAGCGGGCGGCCGCCGACCTCGACCGAGAGCGGGCCGAGAACGGCGAACCGTACGCCACAGGGCTGCGGTTCGTACGCGGGCACCTGCATCCGGTCTCCCCTTCCGTGGACGAATCTTCGTCGGGGGGAGATCCTCGCGGCAGTCGCGGTGGGGCGACATCGGGGCGTGGCCCCCATGTTCTTGACGCGACCCCGACCGTTTCGGCGGCGGCCGGCGCAGAATCGCCGACGGCCCGCGAGTCCTCGGTCGAGGCGTCGAGCGCGCGGCCGGTGGCCACCGCGGAAATGCCGTCCGAGGTGAACAGCGCTACGAATCAGTGTAGTTGGGTTTCCTCGGGCGCTGGCCCGCCGTCACGGACGAGGCGTAGTGACGCCGGCAGCGCATCGGGTGGCGTCGGGCTGGGGTCGGCAGCGGTCTCGCGCCCGGATACGCCGCGACCGATCGGCTCGGCCGGGTGGATGAGCGGCCCTCTCTCCACGGTCCACGGCGGCCACGGTACGCGGCGATCGCGTCCAGTGCCCCGAGGGCGGTCCAAGACGGGATCGCCGTCGGCCCGGGAGCGGTGAATCCGCTGGTCATGGACGGCTCGTGGGCGTTCAGGGCGGGCCCGGCGGGCCGACGAGCGGCGGGCATACCGATTCCATACCGGCGGTTGACCGCTGCCGAACCGTCGGTGCCTAGCTTTCGGTTCGTCCGGTGCGGCGGTCACCGGCCCCGGTGCGACGGCGGATTCCGCCGGCGGCTGCGGTTCTGCCACCGGAGTACGGAGTTCTGTCATCGCGGACGAGGGCGATCTGCGCCCGGCTTTCCCCGTCCACAGAGGAGGAGTTCATGTCCGAGAACCCCGAGAAGTTCGAAGGCACCGGAGTCATCTGCGGCGTCTACGACAAGGAAGAGGCCTTCGCCGACGACGTCCAGGCGCACTCCGCCGAGATGTTCAAGGGCACCGAGGTCATCTGCGGCGTCTACGACAAGGAAGAGTCCAACCTCACCGACGACGTCCAGGCCCACTCCGCCGAGAAGTTCGAAGGCACCGGAGTCATCTGCGGCGTCTACGACAAGGAAGAGTCCAACCTCACCGACGACGTCCAGGCCCACTCCGCCGAGAAGTTCAAGGGCACCGAGGTCATCTGCGGCGTCTACGACAAGCCGAACTTCACCGATGACGTCCAGGCGCACTCGGCCGAGATGGTCGAGGGCACGGAGGTCATCTGCAGCCTGTACTGCGAGGCCGATGGGCTCTCGGCCGAGATGTAGCGGCCCGAGATCGTCTGCGGCGGGTGCCAACGCCACGACGAACTGACCGCCCAGGGCGCGGCTCCTCCTCCGGGTGCCGCGCCCCGCCGGCCGGCCCGCACGACCGTCCGTCCACTCGGGTGCCGCGCCCCGCCGGCCGGCCCGCACGACCGTCCGTCCACTCAGGCAGGAGAACCGAGCACCATGAGACTCATCGAAGGGCCCTCCGGCGTGTGGTACTTGGGACCCGGCGGGACCCTGCTGATGCCCCGGCGGTTCCACCGGCAGGGCGCGCTCACCGACGAGGGCAGGGCGGAACTGGAGAAGTCGCAGATCGGCACGCCTCGCTCGCGGCGCCACTACAGCCTCACCGTGGTCACTTCCTCCGCGTGCAACCTGGGTTGCCCGTACTGCTTCCAGAACACCGGGGTCGCCGCCCCCGGACGCTTCGATCCACCGCGGATCCCCAAGCGGGTCCTGGACGTGCCGATGATCGAGCGCATCATCGACTTCACCACGGGCCGGCTCGCGGACGGCGGGTACGACCGGCTGTTCGTGCTGCTCTTCGGCGGCGAGCCGCTGCTCAACCGCGCGGGCTGCCGGGAGCTGCTGGTGCGGCTCGGCCGGCTCGCGCCCGTCAGCGCGTCCATGGTGACCAACGGTGTGCTGCTCAGGCCCCGTGTCGCAAAGGAGTTGGAGAGTGCGGGCCTGAAGTCGGCGCAGATCACCTTCGACGGTCCGCGTGAGCTGCACGACGCGCTGCGCGCCACCCGCTCCGGCCGGGGCACCTTCGACACCATCATCGAGAACCTGGTCGCCGTCCAGCGCGAGACCGACCTGCGGCTGACCCTGCGGCTCAACACCACGGCCGAGGGGCTGCCGCTGCTCGACGACCTGATCCGCGGCCTCGCCGAGCGCCTCAACCCGCAGCGTTGCTTCCTGGACATCGCGCCCGTGCTCAACTACGCGGATCTGTACCAGGACGTCCTCGCGCGCTCCAGCGGCGAGGTCGACACCATCCTCGCGGGATACGCGACCGCCCTGGAGTGCGGCTTCGAGGTCGCCTGGCCGAGCGGCGGCGCGTGCGGCTTCTGCGGGGAGCGCGATGGCGCCACCGGCGCCGTGATCAATGCCGACGGCACCCTCTACAGCTGCTGGGAGACCATCGGCAAGGACGGCTACGAGGTCGGCAGCATCGAGGACGGATACCAGCCGTATCCGCCGCAACGCTGGGTGAGTTGCGGCGAGTTCGCGACCGAGGCCGCGGCGCCGTCGGCCTCGAAGGCCTTCGACGACGCGCTGACCGTCGGCCTGCTGGAACTGCTCCGCGCCCGGCGTCGGGAACAGGCGGTGGCGCGCGCATGAAGGTGCTCGTCGCGCCCTGGTCCAGCCCGGGCCATCGCTATCCGGCCATCGCCACCGCGCTGGAACTCCATCAGCGCGGCCACGACGTCGCCCTGCTGAGCGGCACCGGCACCGACGCCGAAGCAGCGCGTGCGGCCGGGCTGGATGTGCTGACCGTACGCCGGGGCTGGACGTCCGACCTGCTCAGCCGGGCCGAGCTGGTGGTCGCCAACGGCACCAGCGCTCCCGTCCTCGGCGCACTGCTGCACGATCGTCCGCTGCTGCTCAGCCCGAATGGCGGCGAACAGCGCCTGCTCGCCGCGGCCTGCCTGCGGGCCGGCGTGGCCGCCCCGCTGGATCCGGCGGCAGCCGTGCCGGACCTGCGCACCGTCACGGCCGACCCGGCCCTGCGCGCCAGGGTTCGTGAGGCCGGTGCGCTGTTGCGCCAGGCCGAGCGCAGCCCTGGCGGCCCAGGCCGTCGAGGAGGCGGGCCGCTAGGGCCTGACCGTCCGTGCCCCCGTACCGGTCCCCTGGAGGAGAAACCATGGCGTCCACCGTCCCCACCGACCACGCGGCCGTCGCCTACGACGCGACCGCGCCCTTCTACGACTCGCTCACCCGGCAGGACGACTACACCGTCTTCGGTGACGTGCTGGAGAGCCTGATCAAGCGCGCCGACCCGCCCGGCGTCCGCCTGCTCGACGCGGGATGCGGCACCGGCCGCAGCACCGCCGCCTTCGCCGAGCGCGGCTTCGAGCCCACCGGCGTCGACATCAGCCCGGCCATGATCGACATCGCCCGGGCCAAGCACGGTCACACCGGCATCGAGTTCCACGTCCACGACATCCGCCTGCCGTTCGAGCACGGCGGTCCCTACGACGTGGTGCTGTGCATGAGCGACATCGCCAACTACCTCGCCGACAAGGCCCATCTGGGCGAGGCACTGGCCAGTCTCGGGAGTGTGCTGCGCCCCGGTGGCGTCCTGGTCTTCGATGCCAACACCGCCCGTGGCTACCAGCTCATGCGCGAGTCCCACGTCTTCGACTCCGAGGACCTGCACGCCGTCCTTCGCGGCCGCTTCCTGCCCGAGGACGGCGACCCGCACCGGTTCCAGCTCACCATGGACGCCTTCCGGCGGACCGGGCCCGAGGCGAACACCTGGACCCGGGAGAGCGTCCAGCACCTCCAACGGCACCACAGCCCCGCCGAGTTCGCCGATCTGCTCGACGCCGCCGGGCTGGAACTGCTCGGCGCCCACGGGCTGGAGCGCACCGGCACCCTGTCCGACTCCCTGGACGAGGACCGCCACACCAAGGGCCTGTACCTCGCGGTGCGGCGCACCGCCGCCTGACCCGGCGGCCGCCCGTGATCAACAGGAACTTCACGCTGATCTGGGTCGGCCAGGCACTGTCGGACATGGCCAGCGAGATGACCTCGCTGGCCCTGCCGCTCGCCGTGCTCGCCGAGACCCGCTCGCCCGCCGCCACCGCGACGGTCGCCACCGCGGTCGGCATCGCACAGCTCGCCGCGAAGCTCCCCGCCGGCCTGCTCGCCGACACCCACAACCGCAAACACCTGATGCTGCTGTGCGACGCCGCACGAGCGGTGATCGCGCTGCTGCTCGCCTTCGCGCTGGCCGAACACCGGCTGACCACCGGCCTGGCGGTGGGTGCGGCCGCCGCCTCCGCGGCGATCTCCGCGGTGTTCTTCCCCGCCGAGGCGGGCGTGCTGCGCCAGGCGGTGCCGACGGAGCGGCGGCGCGAGGCGATCACCCGCAACGTCGTACGCACCAACATCGCCATCGCCATCGGCCCGCCGCTCGGCGGGCTGCTGCTGCAGTGCGGTGCGCCGATCGCCTTCCTCGCCGACGCCGCCTCCTACCTGGTCTCGTTCGGGCTGGTGCTGCAAGTGGCCTATCGGCATGTGCCGCGTCCCGCGACCGCTGCCGCCGAAGACCCGGCCCGGCGGGGCCGGTCGGCGCTGCGCGCGAGCGGTGAACTGACCGTCGGTTTCTCCTGGTTGATGCGAAATCGGGGGATGCTGGTCCTGGTACTGGTGGTGGCGTACCTGAACCTGCTCGGCCGGGCCATCGAACTGCTCGCCAGCATCGGGGTCTCCGACCTGGGGCGGGAGCCCGTGTCGGCGGGCGTGGTGCTGACCGCCGCGGGCTGTGGCGGCATCGTCGGCGGCCTGTGCACCGGATGGCTGCTGCGCAGACTCACTCCGATGCTGATCCTGGCCGGCACCACCGCGGCATGGCTGCTGCTGACGCCGCTCGTCGGCACCGGGATCGCCTGGATCAGCGCGCTCGCCGTCGGACTGCTGGTCTTCACGCTGCCACCGCTGGCCTCCCTGGCGTTCCTCGTGGTGAGCCTCGACACGCCCCCGCATCTCCAGGGACGGGCGGGCGCCGCGGTCCAGTTGGTCGCGGTGTCGATCGCCTGGGCGGGCCCCGGGCTTGCCGGATTCCTGATCACGGCGAACGGCGGGCCTCTCGCGGCCCTCGAACTGGCCGCGCCGCTGGCCCTGCCGCTGCTCGCCGCGACCAGCCCACGGCTCCGGGCCCTGGTCAACTCCCTCGGGCGGCAGCCGGATTCGGCGAAGGCGGCCGCGGAGCTGCCACCGGTGGCGCCGGTGAGCGCCACCGGGCAAGGGGGCGAGTAGCCGGGACCCGGTGACCGTCCGGGGGCACGCCGACTCCTGCCGGCTCGGAGGCGGGGACGCAACTCTGCGTCCCCGCCCCTTTGCGTCGTCCGTACCGGCCCGACCCAGCCCGCGGTACCACCGCGTTCGCACCCCGGAGTCGGCACTCCGCCGTCCCCCGGGGACCCGGCTCGGACGGAACCTCGCCCCGGGCGCCGACGACGCGTAGCACTCCGGGTCCGCGAGCCCGAATCCGATCGTCCGGTCCATGGACTCTCCAGGCAGGGTGGGTACGGCCGTTCGGAGACGGCGCGCCCGGCCTCCCCCCGCAAGGCCGGGTGCGGGATCCGAGACTAGGCCGGGGCGCTTCAGGGCCGGTCTACCGTCGGTCTGCGGTCGATATCGCGGCGGTCTTGCGCACCCCCGCCCGCCCTGACAGGCTCTGCTCGTGACCGGGAAGCGGATGCCTGGATTTCGTATTGTGAAGGAACTCCCCTGGTGGCATGGAGGATTGACGGAGTCTCAGTCAAATTGTCCGGAGTGGGCCGGTTTCGTCGACGCAGCGGTGTCCGCCGCGCCGACCACGTCGGCACCGGCTCGCGGTGAGCTGCCGGGCACCAGCGGTTTCGCTCTCGTCCTCGCGCCGCTGGCAGCGGCGGCCGCCGATCGCGTACCCGTCATCCCCGGTGCGGACTCCATGGCCCTGCGCGCCGGGTTCGTCCGGCAGTTGTCCGCCCGACTGGCCCGGCTGGCCGCACGCGCCCTGGTCCTGGAACTCCATGTGTGCCGGGTGACCGGCCGGCTCTCGGGTGACACCCCGTCCGACCGGTTCCGAAGCTTCGTCGGCCTGATGGCGACCCGGGACGGCCTGTCCCGGCTGTTCGCCGATTACCCCGTACTGGCCCGACTGCTGGGCCAGGCCTGCCTGCAGGCCGCCGCCGCGCGGACGGAACTGCTGGAACGGTTCGCCGCCGACCGCTCCCTGATCGTCGACACCCTGCTGGCCGGCCGAGACCCGGGAGCGCTGACCGAGGTGGAGAGCGGAGCTGGCGATCACCACCGCGGCGGACGCTCGGTCTCGCTGCTGCGCTTCGCCGGCGGTGCCCGGGTGGTGTACAAGCCGAGGCCCGTGACCGCCCACCGGTGCTTCAACGAACTGGCCGACTGGCTCAACGCCCGGCTCGGGGAACGGGAGTTGTGCACCCTCGCGCTGCTTGAGCGGCCGGGCTACGGCTGGGCCGAGTTCGTGGCGCAGCGGCCCTGCGGCAGCGAGCCGCAGCTCGAGCGCTTCTACCACCGGCAGGGTGTACTGCTGGCACTGCTGCACGTCCTGGACGGCACGGACGTGCACCACGAGAACGTGATCGCCCGCGCCGACGAGCCGGTACTGATCGACGTGGAGACGCTGTTCCATCCCACGCTGCCCCTCCCGTCCGCGACCGCGGAGGATCCGGCCGCCCTGGTGCTGCGGTCCTCGGTGTACCGGACCGGCCTGCTGCCCAGCCTCCACCTGGGCGACGAGACCGCCTGGGACGCCTCCGGGCTCGGCGCCGACCGGGGCGCACCGCTGCCGATGGAGACGGTGGACTGGGAGGGTGCGGGCACCGACGAGATGCGCCTGGTCCGGCGGGTCCGGCCGTTCGACGGCGCGCGGAACCGGCCGCGCCTCGGCGGCCGGGACGCCGACCCCGCCGGGTACACCGGGTCCCTGCTGACGGGCTTCCGCGCCGGGTACCGCACGATCGCCGCCCACCGGCACCAACTGACCGGGCTGCTGGACCGGTTCGCGGCCGCCGAGGTACGGGTGGTCATCCGGGCCTCCCAGCTCTACGCGCAGTTGCTCGACGAGTCGACCCACCCCGACGTGCTGCGGGACGCCGCCGAGCGGGACGGGCTGCTCGCCGAGGTGCGGGAGAGGTCGCTCGGCGACCCGGTCCGGCCCCGGCTCGTCGACGACGAGATCGCCCAGCTGTGGAACGGCGACCTCCCGCTGTTCACCAGCCGCCCCGGGACAGCGGACCTGTGGAACGGGCACGGCGAGCGGATCGCCGGAATCCTCGGCGAGCCCGGCCTGACCAGAGCGGCGGGCAAGATCGAGGCCATGTCCGAGGCGGACCTGCGCGACCAGGAGTGGATCATCCGTGCGGCGCTGGCCGCCCGCTGCCCGGGCACCACTCCCACGACCGCCCGGCCCGGCCGGGGCCGGAAGGCCGCCGCGCCCCCGGCCCCGGAGCGGCTGCTCGCCGCCGCCTGCCGGATCGGGGACCGGCTCGTCGCCACCGCCCGGCGGGGGCCGTCCCGGGTCAACTGGCTCGGCCTGGAACTGCTCGAGCACCGGTACTGGCGGCTGGGCTCCATGGGTGCCGGTCTGGGCGAGGGCTACTGCGGACCGGCCCTGTTCCTGGCCCGGCTCGGCCGCCTCACCGGGAGGGCGCGGTACGCGGAGCCGGCCCGCCAGGCGCTGCGCCCGCTGCCCGCCCTGCTGGCCGCGCTCGCCGAACGGCCCGACCAGCTCGGCTACATCGGCACCGGCGCCTTCGCCGGACTCGGTGGCATCGCCTACGCGCTGACGCAGGTGTCCGCCGCCCTGGACGACGCCGAGATCGCCGGCTGGGTCGAGCCCGCCGTCCACCTCGCCGCCGGCGCCGCTGCCGCCGAACAGGAGCCGGGAGTAGTGGCCGGGCGGGCCGGAGGCCTGGTGTCGCTGCTCGCCGTGCACCGGGCCACCGGCTCGGCCGAAGCCTGGCAGGCCGCGCGCTCGTGCGCGGAGCTGCTCGCCGCAGGCCCGCTCCCCGGTGCCGCCGGCTTCGCCTACGGCTCGGCGGGCGTCGGCTGGGCACTGCTCGCGTTCGCGGCCGCCGGCGGCGATCCGCGCTTCGAACGGGCGGGCCTGGCGGTCCTGCGGGCCGAGGTGCCGCCGACCGGTGAACCGTCCTGGTGCCACGGGCTGTCCGGGACCGCGCTGGCCGTGGCCGCCAGCCCGGTCGCGGCGGCGGATCCGGCCCTGGCCCCCGTACTCGACCGCGCGGTCCGCGACATCGCCGAGAGCGGCCCACCGGCTGACCACAGTCTGTGCCACGGCGAGCTCGGCGTGCTCGAACTGCTCCAAGCCGTGCCGGGACCGGTGGCCGAGGCGGCCCGGGCCCGGCGGGCGGAGGCCCTGCTGGCCGACCTGGAGCAGGGCGGTGCGCGCTGCGGCACACCCGGCGGCGTGGTCAGCCCGGGGCTGCTGACCGGCCTGGCCGGGCTCGGGTACGGCCTCCTCCGGCTCGGGTTCCCCGACCGGACGCCTTCGGCGCTGCTGCTGCAGCCGCCGATTCCTGATCGGGCGTCGGCTGCGACGCCATGACACTCCGTCGAAAGGACACTCATGGACACCGAGGAACTGGTCCGGTCGTGGAAGGACCCGAGGGTCCGTCAAAACCGTGCGGCCGGACACCCGGCCGGCGAGATCAAGCTCGGCGGCGGCGGTGCCCTGGGCCGCCGGTCCGGCCTGCTGGGCGGGGCGATCAGCACGGCCGGCGACCTCTGGGCCGAGGCCGACAACACCATCATCACCAGCTGCACCGTCCCGGAGTAACCACTGCGCTCAGCTCCCGTTCGGGTGCTGACCTGTGGGAATCTCCCCAGTTCGAGTAGCCTGCGGACATGCGGACCACCTCACCGGTCATCGTCGGCCGGTCTGCCGAACTCACCGTGCTGAAAACGGCGTTGACGGAGGTCGGCACAGGTACGGGCCGGGCGGTGTTCATGCTCGGGGAAGCCGGGATCGGGAAGTCCCGGCTGGCCGGGGAGTGCGCCCAGCGGGCCTTGGCACGTGCTCTGCCGGTACTGCGGGGCCGCGCCGGAGCGGGCGGGACGAGCACACCGTTCCGCCCGCTCCAGGAGGCGCTGGCCTCCCGCTTCCGGCTGAGCGGGCCGCCCGGTGACGCCGAGTTGGCGCCCTGCCGGCCGGCGCTCGCGCGGCTGGTGCCCGAGTGGCGCTCCGCCGCGGACCCGGGACACCAGGAGAGCGTGGTCGAGCTCGCCGAGGCCCTGCTGCGGCTGCTGGCGGTACTGGGCCGCGGCGGCGGCTGCGTACTGGTGCTCGAGGACCTGCACGACGCCGACTCGGAGACGACGGCCGTCGTCGACTATCTGGTCGACAACATCGCCGAGGTGCCCGTCCTGCTGCTGGCCACCCTGCGGCCGGAGCCGGGCCCCGGGCTGCGGATGGTGCGGGCGGCCGAACGCCGCCGGGCCGCGCTGACCGCCGAACTCCGACCGCTGGCACCGACGGAGGTCCGGCTGCTGGCCGCCGGCTGTCTGGAGACACCGGCCGAGGCCGTACCGGACGTGGTGGTGGACCGGCTGGTCGCGGGCGGCGAGGGCAATCCGTACCTGGTCGAGGAACTGCTCGCGGAGATGGTCGGCTCCGGCGGGCTCAGCTCGAACCGGAACGGCTGGCGGGTCACCGGAGACCTGGGCGCCGCCGTCCCGGCGACGGTGGTGCACAGCTACGGCCAGCGGCTGGACGCCACCGGCCCGCAGGTGCGCGAACTGCTGCTGGTGGGGGCCTGCCTCGGCCCGCGGTTCTCGGTCAGCGTGGTCCAGCTGGCCACCGGGTACGACGAGCGCAACCTGTTCGCGAGCCTGCGCTCGGCCACCGGGGCCGGCCTCATCGTGCCCGACCAGGCGACCCCGGGCTGGTACGCGTTCCGGCACGCGCTCACCGCCAAGGCGCTGCTGGCCACCGTGCCGCCCACGGAACGGGCGGCACTCGCCCGGCACGCCGCCGCCGAGGTGGAGCGGGCCGACCCGGCGCTGCCCGATGAGCGCTGCCAGCTGGTCGCCGTGCTTCGGCTGGCCGCCGGCGACCGGTGCGCGGCGGCCCGCCACTACACCGAGGCCGGCCGCAGGGCGCTGTCCGCCGGTGCGTCCGGGTCGGCCGTGGTCCTGCTGGAGCGCGGGTACGAGCTGGCCGCCGAGGAGGACCGGCCGGGCGTCATCGAGTCGCTGGTGGAAGCCCTCGCCGAGGCCGGGCAGCTCGACCGCGCGCTCGTCCTGGTCGGCGAGCTGGCCCCGGCCGGAGCGGCGGCCCTGAGCACCGACCGCCGGGCCGCACTGCACAACCGGCTGGCCTGGGCGGCCGTGACGGCCGAGCGCCCCAAGGAGGCCGCCGCGCAAGTGGTGGCCGTCCGCGCCCTGCTCGGCGGCACTGCCACGCCGGAGCAGACCGCCGCGCTGGCCGCGGTCGAGGCACACCTGGCGATGCTGCCCGGCCAGGGCGACCGGCGGGCCCGCACCGCGGACGCCGCGCGGCTGGCCTCTCTCGCGGCGGAGGTGGCCGAGCGGGCCGGCCTGCCGGTGGTGGCCTGTCAGGCCTGGCAGCTGCTCGCCCTGACAGCCCGCGAGCGCGGCTTCGACCACGCGGACGAGTACCTGGGGCGGATGCTGGACGTGGCCGAGCGCCACGCGCTGCCGGCCTGGCGGGTGGAGGCCCTGCTGCGGCTGGGCGTCAACGAGTCGATGCGCACCGGCGAGCTGCACCGGCTGGAACAGGCCCGCCAGGCCTCGTTGAGCCTCGGCTCGGTGATGCTGACCCAGACGGCGGAGGGAACGCTCGCGATGATCTCGGTGCTGCGGGGCGACCCGGCCACCGCCCGGGAGATCATCGACCGCTGCCTGGGCGCCACGGCCCGGCTGGGCAACCTCCCCACGCACCGCTACCTGCTGCTGACCGATGCGACCCTCGCCGCCCACCACGGCCGCCGGGAGGAGATGGAACGGCGTCTGGTCACCTTCAGCCAGGGCGGTGGTGAGGACTTCTTCCTGATGCCGCTGGTACTCGGCCTGTGCCGCGCGGTCTGCGCACTGCTGGAGGAGGACCGCGAGCTGGCCTCGACCGAGATCGCCGCGGCCCTGGCCTGGGAGGACCGCAACCCCAGCGTCCACTACCTGGCCGGCCGCTACGGCCTGCACCCCTTCCTGGAGGCGCTGGCCGGGCGTACCGGCTGGGCTGAACACCGGGCGGCGGAAGCCACTTCGGGCGCCGGCCTCGCCTGGAACCGGCACTTCCTGGAGCTCACCCGTGCCGTGCTGCTGGGCCGGGACGGGCGCGGCGAGGAGGCGGCGCGGGCCGTGGCGCGGGCCCGGGAGGTCGCCGCGGTCTTCCCGACGGCAGCCCACCTGGGCCTGCGTCTGGTCTCGGAGGCGGCACTGCGCGACGGCTGGGGAGATCCGGTGGCGTGGCTGCGGACCGCGGAGGAGCACTTCCACGCCGCCGGGGTCCCCGCGGTGACCTCCGTCTGCCGAACGCTGCTGCGGCAGGCCGGGGCCAGCGTGGCGCAGCACCGCACCGGCCGGGAGCGGATCCCCGCGCGGTTGCGGCTGCAGGGTGTGACGCCGCGCGAGTACGAGGTGTTCGTACTGCTGACCGGCCGGCCGGGCAACCAGCAGATCGCCCGGCAGCTGTCCATCTCACCGCGCACGGTGGAGAAGCACCTGGCGAGCCTGCTCGGCAAGACGGGGTGCCAGGACCGCGTCGAGCTGTGCGAGTTGGCGGTGCGCGTGTGCGCCGAGGAGGGGTCGGGGAGGGGCACGGGGACCGGCACCGGCCAGGTCTGATGCCGGCCGCATGCCGGACCTGAACCGTTCCGAACACGACGACCACCGACGCGAGTGCCCTGCGACTGCTGGACGTCGACGAGTACGTGGGAGGCCGGCCCGTCGAGATCTGCTGGCCCTTCACCCGCTACTTCCCCTACGACACCGACTGGCGGGCCAAGAAGTGACCCACCGGCGGCCCCGGCGGCCCGCCCGGGGCCGCCACGCCGACGGAGGTACGCGCTCTTCCACCGACGGCCGCCGGATGCCAGGCTGACCGGGTTTGCACAATCCGAGGAGGCCCCTTGTTACGGAAACCGACTCTGGCAGTCGCGGTCATCAGCGCGTTCGCCCTCGTCACCGGTACCGCCGCCACTGCCTCCGCGTCGGTCGCGCAGACCGCCGCGCAGACCGTCGCCGAGAAGGTCGAACCGGTCGTCTGGACACCGTGCAACCCCGACCCGTCGAAGCCGGATCCGAAGACCTACGACTGCGCCGTCTACCCGGTGCCGCTGGACTACGCGAACCCGTCGGGCGAGAAGATCGGCATCGCCATGATGCGCCGGCGGGCCGGCGACCCGGCCAAGCGCATCGGTTCGCTGTTCCTCAACCCCGGCGGACCGGGCGGCAGCGGCTACCTCTGGGCGACCACGACCCGGTTCGATCCCCGGGTCACGGAGCGCTTCGACCTGATCGGATTCGACCCCCGCGGGGTCGCCAGAAGCAATCCGCTCCGCTGCTTCACGACCGGCGAGGAGGCCGACGCGGTCCTCAAGCGGACGACCGAGGTTCCCGTCACCTCAGCGGAGATCAACAGCACTCTGGCAGCCGACGAGGACTACACCGACGCCTGCGCGCGCAACGCGGGTCCGCTGCTCGAGCACATGTCGACCGTCAACGTGGTGCGCGATCTCGACCGGATGCGCCAGGCCGTGGGCGACTCCCGGCTCACCTTCGCCGGCTTCTCCTACGGCACGCTGATCGGTGCCACGTACGCCAACATGTACCCCGGCAAGGTGCGCGCACTGGTCATCGACGGCAACGTCGACCCGCAGCTGCGGCTGAGCAACGGCCTGGAGTACGACCGGCAGCGGGCGGGCGGGTTCGAGCTCGCGCTGGACGAGTACCTGAAGCGCTGCAAGGCGGCGGGCACGCGGCGTTGCGCCTTCGCCGAGGGCGATCCCCGGGCCAGGTTCGACGCGATCCGCGACCGCCTGCGCACCGAGCCGGTCACCCTGCCGGACGGCTCGAAGGTCACACTGAGCACCTTCACCAGTCAGGTCGCCAACGCCCTCTACGTGCAGGCCCGGCAGGCGCCGCTGGCCAAGTCACTGCAGGCACTGCACCAGGTGATCGAGTCGCAGCAGACCTCCGGCACCCTGGCGGCACCAAAGGCGGCGAACGAGGCGGCCGCGCTGGCCGTACCGGCTCCGGCGGCACTGCGGGAGGCCCCCGCGGACACCCCGTACACCGTCGACGACTCCTACCTCGGGGTCAACTGCCAGGACAAGCCGTACCCGTCGAACCCGAGGATGTTCGCCCTCGTGGCCAGGGCCTGGGAGCTGGAGGCGCCGACCTTCGGCCGGTACCAGGCCTTCGACGCGCCTGCGTGCGCGACCTGGCCGGCGCCGGCGCGCGCGGTGGAGCGCTACTCCGGACCCTGGAACCGGAAGACCGACCATCCGGTCATGGTGATCGGCAACACCTTCGATCCGGCCACCCGGTACCGGTTCGCACAGCACATGCAGCGGGAACTCGGCAGTGCCGTGCTGGTCACGGTCGACATGGTCCAGCACTGCGCGATCGGTCAGAGCAAGGCCCTGGACGCGCTGGTCACCTCGTACCTGGTGGACCAGGTCGCCCCCAAGCCCGGCCAGCTGCTCGAGCCTGACACCGACGCGTTCCCGATGCCTTCCTGACTGAACGTCAGATCATGTCCGCGCTGCTCCGGTTCCGGGGCCGACGAGGACCCGCCCGCGCGGGCGGGTCCTCGTCGGCGCTACCGGGCCGCCACGTCGCGGACCGGGCGCGGCGCCGGGGCGTAGCCGGTGGGCCGGGCGGTGAAGGTCCCGCGGCCCTGGGTCCGGCTGCGCAGCCGGGTCGCGTAGCCGAACAGCTCGGCCAGCGGCACGGTGGCGGTCACCACCGCCGTACCGGCCCGCGCGGCCTGGCCCAGGACCCGGCCGCGCCGTGCCGCGAGGTCACCCAGCACCGCGCCCACCGCGTCGCCCGGAACCGTGACCGTGACCTCGACCACCGGTTCCAGCAGCGTCATCACGCAGGCCTGCAGCGCCGCGCGGAGCGCTAGGCGGCCGGCAGTCCGGAACGCCACCTCCGAGGAGTCCTTGGGATGGGTGGCTCCGTCGGTCAGGGTGACCCGCAGCCCGGTGACGGGCTGTCCGTCGAGGGGGCCCTCGGTCAGGGCTTCCCGGCAGCCGGCCTCAACGGCTTGCACGTACTCCTTCGGCACCCGTCCGCCGACCACCGTGGACCGGAAGGCGAAGCGCTCGGGTCCACCGTCGCCCACCCCGTCCGGGCCGGCCTCCAGCGGTTCCACGTCGAGGACGACGTGGGCGAACTGGCCTGCTCCTCCTTCCTGTTTGACGTGCCGGAACACCGAGCCGGACACGCCGCGGGCGACGGTCTCCCGGTAGGCCACCTGCGGGCGGCCGACGTTGACCTCCAGTCCGTGGGCACGGCGGATCTTCTCCACCGCGACCTCCAGGTGCAGCTCACCCATCCCCGACAGCACCGTCTGGCCGGTTTCGGGGTCGGTGCGGACCGCGAGCGAGGGATCCTCCTCGACCAGTCGTGCCAGCGCCGCCGCCAGCCGGTCGGAGTCGGTGCTCCTGCGAGCCTCCACGGCCGCGGAGACGACCGGATCGGCCGCCATCGGCGGCTCGAGGACCAAGGGTGCCGAGGGTGCGCACAGGGTGGTCCCGGCGCAGGCGGTCTTCAGTCCGACCACCGCGACGATGTCCCCGGCCACCGCCCGGTCCACCTCCGCGTGCCGGTCGGCCTGCACCCGCAGGATCCGGCCGATCCGCTCGGTGCGTCCCGTGCCCGCGTGCAACACCACGCCACCCTTCTCGATCGTCCCCGAGTACACCCGCAGGTAGGTCAGCCGCCCCGTGCCCGTCGAGTTGACCTTGAACACCAGCGCCGAGAACGGCGCCGCCGCGTCGGCCGCCCGCTCCTGCACCGCGCCGTCCAGGGTGCCGCGTACCGCGGGCACGTCCGACGGCGAGGGGAGGTAGTCCACGACCGCCTCCAGCAGCGGCTCGATCCCGCGGTTGCGGTAGGCCGAACCGCACAGCACCACCACGCCCTCACCGGTGCGGGTCAGGTCGCGCAGCGCACCGGCCAGTGTCCGCGCCGAGAGAGTCGCCCTCGTGCAGAACTCCTCCAAGGCGACCGGGTGGAGTTCCGCCACCGCTTCCTCCAGCAGTCGGCGGCGCTGCTGCGCCTCCTCCCCCAGGTCTTCGGGCACCGGGCCCTCCTCGGCCGAGTCGCATCCGTCGGCCCAGGTGAGCGACCGCATCCGCAGCAGGTCCACCACCCCGGTAAAGCCGTCCTCCCTCCCGATCGGCAGCTGGACCACCAGCGGAGCCGCGTGCAGCCGCTCCCGGATCGAGGCGACCGCCGCGTCCAGGTCGGCACCGACCCGGTCCAGCTTGTTGACGAACGCGATTCGCGGCACCCCGTGCCGGTCGGCCTGCCGCCACACCGACTCGCTCTGCGGTTCGACGCCCGCGACGGCGTCGAACACCGCCACCGCACCGTCGAGGACCCGCAACGAGCGCTCCACCTCGTCGGAGAAGTCCACATGGCCCGGGGTGTCGATCAGATTGATCCGATGGCCGTCCCACGAGCAGCTCACCGCCGCGGCGAAGATGGTGATCCCGCGATCCCGCTCCTGGGAGTCGAAGTCGGTGACGGTCGTGCCGTCATGGACCTCGCCCCGCTTGTGGACCGCGCCGGTGGTGTACAGGATCCGTTCGGTGACGGTGGTCTTGCCGGCATCCACGTGGGCGAGGATGCCCAGGTTGCGGATACCGCTCATGGCGGTGGCGGGCTGACGGTGCTGGTCGGTGCGCATGGCCTGTGGCCTTTCAGGGTGATCCCGGTCAGGACTGCGCGATTCCCGGACGAAGACGGCGTGGCTTCAGGCCCACGAGCGCCCGGCCGGCCGCGTCGGCCTCACCGGGCGGGCCGGCCCCACAACGGGTTGGCCGGCCTCAGGCGTTCGTCACGGACAGCCGGTGCCGGCCGCGCAGCGGGCACCGGGCGGACGAGGACACCAGGATCACCTCGTAACGCGAAAGGGAAGCGGCGGCGTCGATGCGGTCACGCACGGCCTGGCTCCCCTCACTCGTCACGGCGCGCACTGCGACTTACCGGCAGCGCGCGTTCGTGGCGAGCGTAGAGGACCGTGCCCGGACGGGGCACCGGAATTTCCGCCTGACGCCGCATCCGGACGCGTGGTGGAAGACCGGGTCGGCAATCGGCGGTCCGACCAACTCCCGCCCGCAGCAGTCTTGTCGGGCCCGCAGCCGCTCAGTACCGTCGAGTAGCCGAATCCGAACGCGCGCTTCTTCTCGGATCGGCCTCGGCACCAGCCTCGGCACCGCCAGCGTCAGCACCTTCAGCCTCGGCACCGCCAGCCTCACCACCTTCAGCCTCAGCACCGTCACCGAGCGTCGTCCCTTCCACGCACCGCGCCCCGGGAGATCGGATGAGCAGAAAGCACGTCCCCGGCAAGGCCGTTCGGCACCTGTCCCGCTCCGTCTCCGTCGCCACGGCCGCCACCGCCCTGGCCGGCGCGCTCGTGCTCCCCGCCTCACCCGCAGCGGCCGGCAGCGCCGACGCCGGCCTGCTGGACGTCCTGGTGGTCGGCAACAGCCAGGCCGGCACGGTGAGTTTCCTCGACGCCCACACCTTCCGGAACCTCGGTTCGCTGAACGTCACCGCCGACGCCCAGCAGCGGATCTCCGGCATGGATCCCATCCAGTGGATCGGCTTCCAGACCGTCACCTCGATCGAGGGCGGCAACCGCTGGGTGGACGACGCGACGCTCTCGCCCGACGGCCGCCGGCTGTACGTGTCCCGCGGCAACCTGGACGACGTCGCCGCCTTCGACATCGCCACCGGCGCCCAGCTCTGGCGCACCCGGCTGGACGGGTTCAAGGCCGACCACGCCGCGCTATCGCCGGACGGCCGCCGCTACGTCGTGTCCGCGACCACCGCACAGAAGGCGGAGGTGCTCGACACCGCGACCGGCGACGCGGTCGGCTCCTTCCCGACCGGCACCTACCCGCACCAGAACGACTACTCCCCGGACGGGAAGTACATCTACAACTCCAGCATCGGCATCACCTCGTTCCCGCAGGCGATGGAGTGGGCCAAGGGAAGCTTCCAGCTCACCAAGGTCGACGCGGCCACCCTGCAGGTCGTGCAGACCTGGAAGTTCCCGCACGGCATCCGCCCCAACACGATCGAGGCCGACGGCCGGACCATGTACACCGACCTGTCCTACCTCAACGGCTTCGCCAGGTACGACCTGTCCACCGGCTCGGTGGTCACCGTGCAGATGCCCTACAGCCAGGCCGGCGCGGCCCTCTCCCCCGACAGCTACCCGCAGAACTCGGCGCACCACGGCCTCGCCCTCTCCGGCGACGGCGCGAGCCTGTGCGACGTCGGCACCATCGACGACTACACCGCGATCGTCTCCACCGCCGACCTCGGCACCCGCGGGACGGTCGACTACCCCACGGGCAGCCTCCCCTACTGGGGCACCAGCAGCGCCGACGGCACGCTCTGCTTCGTCTCGCTCAGCAAGGCCGACGCCGTCTCGGTGATCGACTACCGCACCGCGAAGGAACTCGCCCGAGTCCCGGTCGGCGCCTTCCCCCAGCGCGAACGGACCGGACGGATCGCCACCGACCTGCTCGGCGGCCTCTCCCCCTCGGCGGGCTGAGCAGTCCGGGCCCGGCCGCCCGGAGAACGAGCCAGGGGCCAACGGCCTCACTGGGGATCACAGAAGCAGGGTGCTGTGGGCGTACGGCCCGGCCGCCACCGGAGCGGGTGACGACCCGGCCGCACGCCACGTCCGCGGCCGGATCCCGTTGCTCAACGAATCGACTCGGATGGTCGGCCGCGCAACGAACAGTTCAAGTCCCTTGCCGGTGGTGGCGGTCGCCCCACTCGTCAGACGTCGCCCCCCAAACCGTTCCTCGGGTGTGGCACCAACCGTCACAGGCCCGTTGACACGGGGTTCACCACCCGGCTCCCGGGCTGCCCTGCCCCCTGGGACAGGCTCATCCGCAGCTGTTGCAGCTGAAGACGACCGCGCGGTTCATAGCTACCCACCACGTGGCCGTTCCGGAGCAGTTCCACGTCGTACGGCACCACCTCCATCGCGCGCAGCACCGAGACGACCGGCGTGGCCAGCAGACGCAGCATCAACTCGACCAGCCAGAATATCCCGAGCACGAGGAACACCGGTGTGGCGAGAACCGTCAGGACCTCGGAGATGGGGAGAATCGCCAGCAGCTCGCGGATTGTGCCAACGCCGTCGATGTTCTCCGGGATCCACGCATAGGCGATGCCTGGCCGTACCAGCCGCCGCCAGGCCAGGCGACGCTGCCGAATCCGCCAACCGGTTCCCTCAAAGTCACGCCAACGCATGGTCCCACCCCAGCCTCACGCTTTCACGAGCACGGCCGCCAACGCCTGCTCAAGGAAACGAGGAGCGCCACCGTCCTGGACGACAGGGGCCTGTCAGGGATCCTCGTCGTCGCCAGGAGCCGCACTGCTCGGACCGGAAGCGTAGCCGGTCATAGGCCCGGTGCCGACGTCAGCGCACCGCGAAGGAGCTCGCCCGAGTCCCGGCGCCTTCCCCCAGCGCGAACGGACCGGACGGATCGCCACCGACCTGCTCGGCGACCTCTCCCCCTCGGCCGGCTGAGCAGCCGGGGCCCGGCCGCCGCGAGAACGAGGCTGTGTCACCGAGCCGTTGACTGACTAGAGGTTGCCCGGCCTGACCCCGGGCTGCGCCGACCACTGGGACAGGCTCGTCCACAGCTCCCGCAGCTGGACCCGGCCGCGCGGTTCATAGCTGCGCATCACGTCGCTGTTCCGCAGCAGGTCCACCCGGTACGGCACCACCTCCGTCGCGCGCAGCACCGCGACCACGGGTGTGGCCGCCAGCCGCAGCGCCAACTCGGCCAGCCAGATGATCCCGAGTACGAGGAACACCGGCGTGACGAGGATTACCACCAGTCCGGTGATCGTGTCATCGCTGCTGTCCGGCACCAGCTTCCAGACGACGTTCGGCCGCACCAGCCCCCGCCATGCCAGGCGATCCTGCCGGACCCACCACTTGTTCCCCTCGCTGTCACGCCAACGCATGGTCCCCACCTGGCCTCAAGCTATCGTTCGGGCAGGAAGCGTAACGGCTCATGGGCTCGGTACACACGTCAGCCTGCGGGTACCGGCGGCGGATACCTCGCGCCGGTCCCGCCGTCCGCCGACGGTACCGATCACCAGGCTGCGGTGAGAGTCCGTGAGCCACGCCTTTGGCCCCCCTGTGATCCGCCTATCATTTGATCAACTATTGGATCACGGATTACGGGGGCTTGTAGGCCAATGGGGGACTTCTTCCGCGTCGAGATCAGCGATCTCGACCGCCTGCTGCGGCAACTAGTGCAGAGCCAGCAGGAGTTGAACACCGCACTGAACGCGATGCGTGACACCGGCCCGAAGACGACCGGCAGCAAGGCGCTCGACCACGCCTGCAACGACTTCCAGAACAGCTGGGGCGACGAGATCAAGATGCTCGCCGAGGGCACTGAGCAGATCGCGACCGGACTGGACGAGGTCCGCAAGAACTACGCGGAGTCCGAGCAGGGCATCGCCGGGGCGCTCCGGCCGGGGGCTGCCGCATGAGCGACGACGCGGAGTACCCGGCGCTCGGCTTCAACCCGGCCCCGGGCAACGTGGGCGGCGTGAACGCCCTGGTGGACCAGCTCAACTCGGCGTCCAACGCGATGGAGAACGCCCACAACACGCTGACGTCGCTCGCGAGCGGCAGCGGCAGCTGGCAGGGCGACGCCGCCAACGCGTTCTCGAAGAAGGCCGGCGAGCTGCCCAAGCACCTGCAGCAGGGTGTGGACGCGCTGAAGGGTGCGTCGACCCAGCTGGCCTCCTGGAGTTCAGCGCTGGCGCACTACCAGGACACGGCCAAGCGGTACGAGGCGGATGCGGAGGAGCTCAAGCGCCGCATCCAGGAGGCCGAGGCGCGCAAGGGCGAGGCGACCAACCGCTACGACCAGGCCGCCGGAGATCCGGCCCTTCAACTGATCGGCTCGTACCAGGCCAACGCCCAGGCGCTGGAGGCCGCCAACAGCGCCATCATGGAGGCCTCGAACCGACTGCACGTGGCCGACGGCGAGTTGCAGGCGGCGAAGGCGGAGCTGCACCAGCTGGAGGAGGAGCTCCACCACCTCGTCAAGCAGGCCAAGGAGCTGCTGCACCACCACCACGACGACGCGGAGAAGACCGCGAAGGCGCTGCGCAAGGCCGACCACAATCTTCCGCACAAGAGCATGTGGAGCAAGCTCGGCGACGGCTTCAAGGCGATCGGCCACGGCATCAAGAACTGGGCGCACAAGCACGCCGCTCTGCTGAAGAAGATCGGCGACGTCGCGGGCGCCGCCTCGGCCGTCCTGGGCATCGCCGCGCTCGCGACGATGTGGTGCCCCCCGCTGTCCGCCGCCCTCGGCGGCGCCGCGGCCGGCGCGTCGGCGGTCGCCCTCGGCGCGCACGGCCTGGCGAAACTCGGCGGGGCGAACATCAGTATGACGACCCTCGTGATGGACGGCATCGGCGCGGTGCCGGGGCTGACTGCTGGCGCCAAGGCGATTGGTGCCGTACGGGTGGGCGTCAAGGCGGCGACGGAGGCAGGTGAGGTCTTGAGTACCGCCTCAAAGCTCTCCACGGCGGGCAAGGCCTTCGTCAAGGCGGGCGAGGCGGGCTCGTTCATGCACAAGAGCATCTCGGCAGGGGTCACCAAAATTCCTCTGAAGGGGTTGAGTAAGTTTCCGAGCCTCGCAGCAGACATCGTTCCCAAGTTGGACGAGGAGGGCAACGTCGTTACGAAGGTTGTGGGGAAGGGCGACGAGGCCAAGGCCGTCGTCCAGAAGGTGCTCGACCCGAAGTCCTGGTGGTCTCGTGGCACGCAGATCGGTGTCAAGGGCATCGGTCTGGGACTGCATGCGCCTGAGCTGAAGAACGAGCTTTCGGGGAGCCCGGCATGACCGATCCGTTCACGCCCGACCCCTCCGCGACGGCTGCTGCGGAGGTGCCCGCGCAGGCGGTTCCCGTCGATCCGCTGTACGCCGACGACGATGTGGACGTCCGCTTCGAGGTCCCGATCTGGTTCCACTCCCTCGGGCTCGAGATGTCCGAGGAGCAGCGCGCCGCGCACCACGCGGAGATCGCCTCCGAGATCTGGGCCGGCGGCACCGACTACCAGCGGACGACGGTCGCCGCCTGGTACGCGGAGATCGCCGAGGGCGCGCTGGAGGACGGCGTGCTGTACGCGGGCATCAACTACTTCCGCACCGACGACGACCGGCTCGCCACCGCGAACCTGGTCATCCAGGCCGAGAAGATCGACACCTCGGACGCCGGGATCGCCGCAGCCTCCCTGGTCGAGATGCTGTCGGCTGACCCGGATCAGGAGGTGTTCCGGACCGACGTCCACTGCGGGCCCGCAGTGGTGGTCGTCCACGGCCAGGTGTGCGAGTTCGGTCAGGAGGCCGGGGCGCCCGCCACGCTCGAACTCGCCCAGGCGGAGGTGTACATCCCCGTCCAGGGCGCGGACACGCTGCTCGTGATGCGGATCAGCACACCGTCCCTGCCGGAGTTCCCCACGTACGTGACCATGCTGGCGCAGATCGCGGACAGTGTGTACTTCGGGCGTCCGAGCGATGCACCGGGCGCCACTCCGGCCGTCCCGTCAGCCGCCGCATCCCGGATCACGGAGGCCTTCGGATGAGCAACTCGTACGCCTCCGCACCACAAGGCCTGGACACCGGACCACTGCCCAGGCGTTCGGCTGTCGGGCTCTGGTTGCAGTTCACCCTTCAATGGCTGTACAAGGTGCCCTGGAGCCCCATAGTCGCGCTGGACTTCGTCTTCGGGCACGGCGTTCTGTGGGAGCCCTTCGCCGAGCGCACACTGACGCCCCGCAGGCTCCGCCTTGAACGCCGGGGCACCCAGCAGGAATGGGAGGCCTGGGCGGACAGGATCATCCAGCGGCGCGCGGCCGAGGCCATGCAGACGGAGTTTCAGCACCGTCGTTGGAACGCCTCGGGCAAGTACCGCTACAAGCACCAGGAGACCGAGCCGAACTTCCACATCGAGATGCGCTATTACCGAGGCATCGGCGCCGCCGGTGTGGCAGTGGTCGCCGCACGTCACGGCTGGGACGTGGACTGGCAGAGAACCTCCCCGAAAAACTTCGTCCGTCTCGTTTACCGCAGGCCCTTGACGTGGTCCTTCGGATGAGCATCTGGCAGCCGCGGCCGCCGAACACCCCGCCCCGGCCGGCCTCGACGTCGGGCCGCTGCCCAGGCGCTCGACAGTCAGCCTGACCGCACGGTTCGGCCTGCAACACGAGGGCTTGACTGCCACGGCGCCTGGCATGGGGAGCTTCGTGGCCGACCGTAGCGGACAGCAGCGGCACCAGGACGTCCATGAGGCCGAACGGCGAAGCCCCGCCCAGCAGGGCGGGGCTTGGGCGGGGCGGTTCAGCGGTGGTGATTGCGTAGCCTGTACGACTGCCGGGTCGCCCTCGGTCTCTCGCGCTCAGGCCCACGGCAGTCGGCCGGTCCACGCGACGTGACCCACTGCCCGCAGCGGAAGCAGAACCCGATGTTGCTCTCGGGATCGAACGCGATGGTCTGCTGACACAGCGGGCAGTTCACTGGGGCCTCTCAGGCGGTCAGGCCGAGTCGCACGGCCTCAGCGGCGATCACGTCTGCCCACGCTTCGGCCGACACGGTGACGATCTCACCGGGCCGCTCGCTGTCGCGCAAAGCGATCACACCGGGGACGTTCCGGGCGACCTGGGGGCAGTTGTTCACCTTGGGGTCGCGACAGGCGACCGTGACGAACTCGAACTCAGGACGTGCGGTCATTGTGCAATGCCCTCTCTCTCGAATCTGTGAGCGGCACCCCGTACGCCTGCCGGTGACAACCCAGGCGGACAGATGCACGGGGCCTTGACCCGGCGGGTGAGTGCCGGGGTACGTGGACCCGACGGATTGCGCCGGGTTGGGGACGGGGGACACTGGCGCCCGGCTACGGCCCAGGGAGTAAGCGGGGGAGGCACTTCAGACCGGGGTGATCGCCGGGGGCGCAGGCCCGTGGACAGAGATCCTGATCTTCACAGAGCCCGCCGCATCGAAGTGATGGGTCTCCCAGCGCATATGGGACATTCGACTTCAGATGACTGCACTGCGTCGGCTCCGAGAGCCACCAACTTACGCCCCCCGTAGTGAAGTTACAGACAAAGGAACTCACAGACTGAGGCCTGGCTCGCACGAGCCTCACCGGGGAGCCGCCGGAGCGATCCGCACGCTGTGGTGCCTGCCACTCATCGCAAAGCTCAGCATTAGGCAGCCGTCACGGTCCAGGAACTCCTGGACTCGCTCCGCTGCGTCAGGCCGGGTCAGGAAGTCCCGGTAAGCCTCTGCCTGCGTGTGGCCCAACGGCAGCGCCCGAAGGGACTCCCAGAGCGCCGCCAGCGCGACGGGCAAACGAGCAAACGTGGCCGGGGCGGCGATGTCCTCGATGGACACGGTGACAGCCGTCCCGGTCGATGCCGTTCCCGCCAGGATTTCCATTTTCTCCCCTTGTCTTGGCCGGTTGGTGGGATGACCAAGCTAGGGGAATTCCTCCCAAACATTCAACGATATTCCTGCCAGCGACTAAAGATCTCTGCGGCACAACGCGGCCCATTCAGCCAGCTTTTCCCTCGCAGCTTCACCGAAGAGAGCATGGCTTTCATATGAAGCAAACTCGGCGAGATAGCTGGACACGTCGCGATGATCGCGGAACACCAGGGCTCCCGTAGAGGTCTCCACAGTCGCTATGCGTTCGTCATAGAGAGTGAAGGTGTTGAGCGGGCAACCCGGCAGATAGCCGCCGATCGGAATCACCCCGAGCTTCACGCTCGGCAGATAGGTCAGCGATGCGAGCCTATCGATCTGTATCGCCATGGCTGGGGCGGGGACAAGGGGCCACCTGACGGCTTGTTCCGTAAGGATGAACGTGAACTTCTTGGAGCGGTCATACAGGACGGCCTGTCGGTCCAGCTTTCTGGCGATCGTCTTGCCGTGGTCACCCGGGATGTGATCGAGGGTGGCCTTGATGTACTCGGGAGTGGAGAGCAAGGCGGTAATCATCGAGAGCAGGAAGAAGCGAAACTCATTCGAGGTTCTTTCAAGATCTGCCAGCTCGGCCTGTTTCTTGTCCAGGCCCTTCCGTCGCAGCGTCCGAGAATCCTGCCACTCGGTATTGGCGATCCTGGCAAGAGCTGTGATCTGGGCCGTCAGGGCAGCTGGGGCCTCCAGCGCCCGCAGGATGCGCTCCACGTCGACGATAGACGGGGTGAGCCTTCCCGTCTCGATCTTGCTGATTTTTGATTGAGACATGGAACAACGCCGAGCGAGCCGGTCCCCACTCAGGCCGGCTCGCTTGCGCAGTTCTCTCAGCATTTCCGCCAGGTCAGCCTTACTCCTACCCAGCTCTTCAGGATCAAAGGTCAAACCTGCTCACATACTCCAGAAACGGAATGGATTCCGAAACCGCGATTCGCTGGCAGTCGATGAACGAGTCCGGGTCACCCTCGTAGACTTCCCGGCTGATCTGACGGCCATCCGATTCGTAGTTCATGAGAACTACGGTATCCCTGTCAAAAATCCAGAAGTCCTGAACCCCCAGCAATGGGTTCTCTCGATCGGTCACATCGAGGATTCGAATATCCTCACCGGCTCGGGCACTGTGAGCGTAGTACCGCTGGAATTCGAAGCGGAGATAGTCCGACAGCGGGCGGGACAGGACGTGCACTCGGCCGATGCTTCCGCCAACCGCTTTGCGTTGGCGGATCAGGCCAGTCCAATAATCCTCGAACGGGCCCGCGAATCTCTCCCCTGCCAGAAATCGTTGAAACTCTTCGGCCTCCTGCGGCATGCGGTATTCCGGCAGGGTTTCAAGCCGCCACGCCTCCGTCCGGAATTCTCGGAACTTGGCCTGCCACTCGTCACCATCCAAGAACACGAATGGCCTCCCGAAGGACATGCTCGGGAATCTCCACCAAGCCCTCGCCGTCCGGCGGAGTGAAGCCGTCGAAGAGCTCTCCCTGCACCACGAACGACCCTCGGTCGGTGGCGTAGACGTTGGGGCAGTCGTTCTGGCCGCACTCCCCCGACCCGCTGCCGTTGCCTGTACCCGTGAGTCGAGTCAGCCCGGGCCTTTTTGCCATGGCGAACCCCCTTGCCGGCGGCCCCGGTTGGGCCGACTGATGACGACGGTACGCAGCTTGCTCACCTCGGTCCATGCTCACGCGAGACTATTCCCGTCCCGGCATAAAGGATCTTGCCCCAATCGCCGGAGAGCCCCGCAACGACCACCCGCAGCCTTCGCGGTCGTGACCGACTCGGGGCAACCCGTCTCGAAGATGCACGAGCTCGCCTACAGCTCGTCGAAAGCGGCGCTGAACATGATCACCGTCCGCTACGCGCAGGCGCTGCCGGACATCAGGTTCAACGTCGCCACTCCCGGAGAAGTCGCCAACCGCACGTTCGCCGCCACCGACATGAACAACCACACCGGCACGCTGACGGTCACCCAGGACACCGGCTCGATCATCAGGCTCGCGACGATCGACGCCGACGACCCGACCGGGACCTTCATCGATCGCCTTGGCCCCCTCGGGTGGTGACCACCGCGCGCAGCCATCCGCACCGCGCCCTGCCCTCAACAGCCCACCGGCTGGGCCGTGCGGGCGGCCCTCAGCAGGTCACGGGCCCGGGCAGCCCCTCGGCGGTTGCGGTCCACCGAAGCCGGATCGGGGGTACGGGCCCGGCCGGACCCGGTGCAGGAGCCACAAACGCCGACGCCCGCTACTCCCGGTACGCCCGGTACGGGCGCCTGGCAGCGGCGGCATTCCTGGCGGGCGGGCGGTAGCGGGACGGGTGCCGGGGGCGCGGGCATCTTCCGCTCCAGCCGCGTGCGGAGGAACGCGACCGGGGCATGGACCCGGTCGGGCAGACCGGTCAACAACGCTTCTTGGAGGCCGCGTTGGCCACCGTCCCGAGCGAGCCATTCGCAGGCCAGCGGTGCGAGCTCCAGCGCTTCGGACAGTCCGAGGCGAAGGCGCCGGTC
Source organism: Kitasatospora cystarginea (assembly GCF_039533515.1). NCBI lineage: Bacteria > Bacillati > Actinomycetota > Actinomycetes > Kitasatosporales > Streptomycetaceae > Kitasatospora > Kitasatospora cystarginea. The sequence continues at coordinate 134,662 of NZ_BAAATR010000006.1, forward strand.
GCGCGCGCCGAGCCCGCAGAGCAGGCGCGCCGCCTCGGCGGCGGCCGCGTCGGGAGCGGGCGCCCCGGTCGACTTGGGCTCCGGCGGCGGTGGGGCGGGGAGGGAGGTGTTCTCCCCGCTGTTCTCCCCCTTGGGGGAAGTGCCGACGCCCCGAGTGCGCTGTCCACCGAGTGCCGGGTTCCGGTCAGTCGGCGGCACGGCGGCCTCCGCGCCCGCTGCGGCCCAGGCGGCGGCGACCTCCTCCCGGTCGGTGAGCGGAACGCTGGTCACCATGACCTCGGTGGCCCAGGTGCCCTTGGTCGGATGCTGGTACCGACGGACGTGGAGGAAACCCTCGGCGATCAGCTGGCCACGCGCTCCGGAGACGGCCTCCCGCCCCTCGGGCATCCGGTGACTGATGGTCAGGATGGTGTCCCGGCTGCCGGGAGGCAGGGACAGCGCCCACAGCAGGAGGGACTTCGCCGTCGCCTTCAGACGCGGATGCCGGATGATGTCGTGGGAAGCGCGTACATAGCGCGTGGGCGCGATAAAGTGGACGTGCATGAGGAGGGCTCTTTCTCCTGTGCCGGGCCCCGGGGTGTTGCGAGCACCGCCGGGGTCAATCCGTTTGCGTAGCGGCACGGTAGCACGCCGTGACGGGTCGTCACTCGTGAGTTGCGGTAAGACAGACATAGCGTCAGACACCCTCCGATCACCTTGCCTTGAGGTCGAGTTCCGCCCAGACGGTCTTCACCGGGCGCACGGTGAGGTCAACGCCCCATCGGTCGGCGAGCGCGGCCACGATCAGCAGACCGCGCCCCGACTCGGCATCCACGCCCGCAAGAGCGCCGAAGTCGCCGGGTTCCGGGAGCCGTTCGGGACGGGGGTCGGCCACGGCGATGCGGAGTGTGACGCCCGGGTCGAGCGAGAGGGAGAGCCGGAAGCTGCGGCCCGGCACCCGGCCGTGCACTGCGGCGTTGGCGGCGAGCTCTGCGACGATCTGCTCGGCGGTCTCGTACAGCTCGCCCCACTCGGCGAGTTGCTGCACGGTGAGCCGGCGCGCGAGGCGGGCCCCGCGGCGGGTGGCGGAGAGCAGCACCGTGAAGTGGCGGGCGGAAGCCGCACATCCGGGCGGGAGAGGGTGACCGATTTCGAGATTCACGTCACTCAGCGTGGCCGGATCGTCGTACTCTGACCAGTGAGGCTCACGGTACGCATCCCGCGCGTACCGGTGCGAGGAGCGGCCCGTACGGGTCGTCGGCGAGGCGGTGGTCGGGGTGTCGGTGTCGGGCGCGGATGCCGCGGTGGAGCGGCGGCCGGAACCGCCGGAGGACGAGGACGGCTCGGCCGATCTGTTCCGGGCGATCGGCCGCCAGGTCAAACTGCTGCGCGAACGAGCCGGACTGACCCAGCGTGAGCTGGGCGAGCGGCTGGCCTACGGCGAGGACCTGATCTCCTCACTCGAACGCGGACGGCGCACCCCGCAACCGGAGTTCCTGGACGCCGCCGACGAACTCCTCGGTGCGGGCGGCCTGTTGAAGGCCGCCAAGAACGACGTCGCCCGGGCGAAGGCACGAGCACGGGTACGGCATCCGGCATGGTTTCGCGACTACGCGCGGCTTGAGGCCGAGGCTGAGGAGATCAGCTTCTTCAGCACGCTTACGGTCCCTGGTCTTCTCCAGACCGAGGAGTACGCACGCGTGACCTTCTCCGTGCGACAACCGCTACTGCCGGAGGAGACGATCGAGCAGCGCGTAGCCGCACGACTCGCCCGTCAGGACACGTTGACCCGCTGGCCCGCTCCACTCGTGACTGCCGTTATCGACGAGTCGGTACTCCGCCGCGAGATCGGCGGTCAGGCGGTCCAACAGGGCCAGTTGGAACATCTGCTGAAGGTTGGACGGCTCCGGAACGCGACCGTTCAGGTGCTCCCGCTGGACTGCCACGAATACGCGGGTGTCGACGGCCCGTTCATCCTGCTCACCCCGAAGCACAAGCCTCAGGTCGGCTACTTGGAAGTGCAAGGTGTCGGTCATCTCGTCACCGATCCTGTCGAAGTCCGTATGCTGGCCGCGCGCTACGGAAGCATTCGAGGTCAGGCTCTCACTCCACGAGACTCGTTGACCTTGATCGAGAAGCTGCTGGGAGAGCAATGAGCACCGAGGCACGTGTGTCCACCGAGTCGGATGGTCTTGTCTGGGTCAAGAGCAGCCACAGCGGAGGCGAAGGCGGCGAGTGCATCGAGGTCGCGGCCGCCTCTGCCGTGGTCCACGTCCGGGACTCGAAGGACCGCGAAGGCCCTCGGCTCACCTTCACGCCCGAGGCATGGGCGGCGTTCGCGGCATTCGCCGCGCAGCTCTGATCCTGCGCGCCCCGGTCCGGTGCGGGCGGCGGGCCAGGTCTTCCCACCACAGGCGGCCAAGTCCCCGCGTTCGGGGTAGGTGATCACCGCTCTTCACATGGAGCGCGCTCAGGAGGGTGTCCGGTTCCCCGGTCGTCACATCCCGGTGCTGGACACCCTTCCTGCGTGCCCGGAGCCGACCAACCGAACTCGCCCGGCTTCGGAGCTGCTCGTCTACGCGTCGCGCCGTCCGATCAGGAACAGTGCGAGCGCGAGCGCGACGGCCGCGTAGGTCGCGCAGACCAGGATCGACACCGTCGGCGAGAAGGTGTCCACCTGGGGGTGGATCGACACGGCGCTTGCGGCGGCCCGCTGGAGACCGAAGCGCATGAGGTCGTGGCGCAGGTTCTGCGGTAGGTGGTCCAGTACCTGGGGCAGCAGGAAGACCAGGGTGAACAGGACGGCGATCGCCCCTGCGGTGGAGCGCGTGATCGCGCCCAGCGAGGTGGCCAGCACCGTGACGATCACCAGATAGAGCACCGCGTAGGTGACGGCGCGGAAGACACCCGGGTCGCTCAACGAGACTCCGCCGTGGCCGTTGGCCATGATTCCCTGACTCAGCAGGAACGTCGCACCGAGGATGACCCCGCCCGCGACCAGCGCGAGCGCCGTGGTGACCGCGACCTTGGCCAGCAGTACCTTCCGACGCTGCGGCGTCGTCGCGAACGTCGTCCGGATCAGCCCGGTGGAGTACTCGGAGCTGACCGCCAGGACCCCGAGCACGCCGATGACCAGCTGGGCGAAGATCGCGCCGAACAGCGGGGCCGAGACCGGATCGAAGGACGAGCGGTCGCGCGGGTCCATGGCCGCCCAGTCGTCCGCGGTCGTGGTGGCGACCGAGAGTGCCACGGTGACGACCAGCACGGCGGCCGCGGCCAGTGACAGGTAAGTCGACCGCACCGAACGCAACTTGATCCATTCGGCGGTGAGCAGCTCAGTTCCCATCGTGTGTCCCCTGGTATTCGACCGAGTCCCTGGTCAGGTCCATGAAAACGTCCTCCAGTGAGGCCTGCCTGGCCATCAGTTCGTGGACGGGCAGGCCGTTGCGGGCGGCCAGGTCGCCGATCTCGTCGACCGTCAGGCCGGTGACGACCAGCGTCTTGGAGCCCTCGTACTCGACGGTCGCGCCGCGTGCCCGGAGCATCCCGGCCAGAGCGCTGCGGGCGGGCGAGCGGACGTGCACCTGGCTGGTGCCGTGCTCGCGCAGGAACGCCTCGACGCCGGTGTCGGCGATCAGCCGGCCGCGGCCGATCACGACGAGGTGGTCGGCGGTCAGCGCCGTCTCGGACATCAGGTGGCTGGAGACGAGGACAGTCCGGCCCTCGGCCGCCAGCGACTTCATCAGGTGCCGGATCCACAGGATGCCCTCGGGGTCCAGCCCGTTGACGGGCTCGTCGAACAGGACGACGGGCGGATCGCCGAGCAGCGCGCCGGCGATGCCGAGGCGCTGCCGCATGCCCAGCGAGAACTCGCCGGCCCGCTTGTGCGCGACCTGGCCGAGGCCCACCTGCTCCAGCACCTCGCCCACGCGCCGCCGGTCGATCCGACCGGCCACGGCCAGCGCCGTCAGATGCGCCCGCGCCGAGCGGCCCGGGTGGACGGCACCCGCGTCGAGCAGCGCTCCGACGTGGTGCAGCGGGTGGTGCAGCGTGCGGTACGGCCGTCCGTCGACGAGGGCCGCGCCGGCGTCCGGCGTCTCCAGGCCGAGGATCGCGCGCAGGGTGGTGGACTTGCCCGAGCCGTTCGGCCCGAGGAATCCGGTGACGCGGCCGGGCCGGACCGTGAACGTGAGGCCATCAACGGCGGTGACCCTGCCGTATCTCTTCGTGAGTTCGGTGACTTCGATCATCACGACTCCTTTCGGCGTTCAAGGTGCCAGCCGGGTACAAACGTTGGCGTCGGAGCACAGGGTGGTCTTCGGGCGTACGGCCGCGGCATGATCGAGCGGGTGCCGTACGACCGGAGGATGACGGCCTGGGGTCCGATGCCCGGCACCACGGCCCCCGGCTACCGTCGACACATGATCGCCACGGCCGGACCGCCCTTCCCCCGACGCCTGAGCCCGCGCGACCTGCTCGTCATCGACGCGCTGACCGGCGCAGTCCTGGGCGTCCTCGCGCTGCTGCACGGGTTCGGTCCGCGCGAGGCGGCGGTGGTCTCCCTCCCGACCGTCGTCATCGTCGCGCTGACACCGGTGCTCGGCGCCGCGGTCGCGCTGCGGCGGAGGTACCCGTGGCCGGCGCTGTGGGCCGTCGCGCTGGCCTCGCCGTTCGTGGCGCAAGAGTCGCAGAAGTTCCCGCTTCCCGTCCCGGCGGCGATGACGCTCGTGCTGTACACGCTCGCCGTCCGAGCGCCGCGTAGCGTCTCCGTGCGGGGCTTGGGCGTGCTTGTCGGCTGTACCGCGCTCGGCGTGGTCGCGGTGCAGTACGGCCTGCTCGGGCCGCACCTCCCGAACCCGGCCGAGTTCGACCACGCGATACGCATGGAGGTCCTGGGCCTGCTCCTGCTCACGCTGCCGCTGTCTGCGGTCTGGATGATCGGCGTGGCGGTCAGCGCCAACCGCGCGTACACGGCGGGGCTGCAGGCACAGGCCGAGCAGCGCGCCCGCGAACTGGTCGTCGAGGAACGGCTGCGCATCGCCCGCGAGTTGCACGACATCGTCGCGCACAACCTGTCGCTGATCACCATGCAGGCCTCGGTCGCCGGCTTCGTCGCCGGAACCCGACCCGAAGAGGCCGTCAGGGCCCTGACGCTGATCGAGCAGACCGGACGCGACGCCCTGCACGAGATGCGTCGACTGCTCGGTATGCTGCGCGACGGCGACGGGAACGCGCAGGATCCCGAGCTCGTGCCGGCCCCGCGCCTGGCGGACCTCGACCAACTGGTCGCGCGGACGGCCGAGTCCGGTCTACGGGTGGAACTGAGGATCTCCGGCGAGCGGCGCGAGCTGCCCGCCCCGCTCGAACTCGCCGTCTACCGGATCGCCCAGGAAGCGCTGACCAACGTGATCAAACACGCCGACGCCACGCGCGTCCGCACCGTGCTCACCTACGGAGAGGACTCCGTCGGAATCGAGGTCGTCGACGACGGCCGGGGCGCGGGCGCCGATGCGGCCTCTTCGCCCGGCCACGGACTGGTCGGCATGCGCGAGCGAGTAGCCGTCTACGGCGGCGAGCTCGAGACCGGACCACTGCCCGACGGAGGCTTCCGGGTCACCGCCCGCATCCCGCTGGAGGCGGGCTCGTGATCCGGGTGCTGATCGCGGACGACCAGACGCTGCTGCGCGGAAGCCTGCGCCTGTTGCTCGACTCCCAGCCCGACCTGACCGCCGTCGGTGAGGCCGCCGACGGACGCCAGGCGGTCGAACTCACCGCGGCCGAGCAGCCCGACGTCGTCCTCATGGACATCCGGATGCCGGAGCTGGACGGGCTGGAGGCCACCCGCCGGATCGTCGCGGCCCACGAGAACGTGCGCGTGCTCGTCCTCACCACCTTCGACCTCGACGAGTACGTCTACGGCGCCCTGCGCGCCGGAGCGAGCGGTTTCCTCCTCAAGGACACTCCGCCCGCCGAACTCGTCGCGGCGATTCGGGTGATCGCACGAGGCGAGGCGCTGCTGGCACCCGCCGTCACCAAACGCCTCATCAAGCAGTTCGCCCGCATGCCCGAGATGGGCCGCCGCCCGACCACCGGCCTCACCGCAATCACCGACCGGGAGCGGGAGGTGCTCGAACTCGTCGGACGCGGGCTGTCCAACCAGGAGATCGCGGACCGCCTGGTCGTCAGCCCGGCGACGGTGAAGACCCATGTCGGACGGCTGCTGGCCAAACTCGACGCCCGGGACCGGGCCCAACTGGTCATCGTGGCCTACGAGAGCGGCCTGATCGTGCCGGGCTGACGGCGACGGGCGCATTGAATCGCATTCCATCGCATGCGCACACACCGGGTGCGGTTCCCGCAGAGGACAGGACCCTCCCGGCCGTGGACGCAACCGCGGGGCCATCATCTCTTCCAACGGAGCATCGGCCTGATGAGCCAACCTCAATGCCAGAGCCTCCTCGCTCTGGCAACCGACCAGACGTGCCCCACTGTCACTCCCTGATCCCGGTCGCAGCCACACCGAATGTGAGCGCGCCCGCCAGTAGCGCGCAGGCGAACGTGACGGCCGCCCACCGCCCGATGGAGTCGACCTGGTCGCCGAGCCCGAGCAGTTGCCAGACGGTGTCCCGCAGCGCCAATGAGACTGGCAGCGCCAACGCGCCTGCGGTGGTCGCGATCCGGGCGGCCCGTCGCGTTCTCGATGCGGGAGGAGGCGCGGCGAACCGCAGGACGCTGTTGCAGATCATCACGAAGGCGAAGGTGCCGCCCGCGAAGACTGCGCTCTCCACGGCGAAGAGCAGTACCCCGGGCCAACCCTCGCCTAAAGCCAGTCCCATGGCGACCAGCAGGCCGGCGGCGAGGGCGGCCGCGGCGGCGAGCGGGGCGAAGTGGCGGCGCACGAAGCCGAGCACTCCGCCGCTGCCGATCAGCGCAGCGAGTGCGCACCCCGCACGCGAGCGGGGGCCAGCGAGCAGGTTGGCGAGGGGCGCGAGGTCGTCCAGCCAGTCCCCGCCCGCGTCCTCGGTCCCGCGTACCGGTTCCGATAGCCGCCGGATCGCCCGGCGGTGCAACAGCAGGCTCAAGGCCGTCACCCCGGTGAGCGGCAGCAGGGATGCGATCAGCCAGGGGGTGCCACCGTCCCAGGACGCACGGTCCGCCCGCGCGGCCACCGCCGCCCAGTCGGTGGCGAGCGTGGCGGCGACGAGCAGCGTGCAGACCAGCGCGGCCCGGAGAACCTGCTCGATCCGGTAGCGCGGCAGCGGCCGGTCGCGGCGGCACAGCAGCGCCCTTGCCCCGCCGAGCGTCCCAAGCAGTGGGACGAAGAACATGGTGAAGGTCACCACTGCGTCGTACGGATCGTCCTGCCAGGGACTGCCCGCCCGCACCGCGTGAACCTGTGTCGTCAGGTAGGCGAACAGGGTGAAGGCGGCGGCGCCGGCGGCGGACGTCAACAGCGCCGCGGCCGCGGCAGGCCGGGCGGGGTGCCCGACTCCCAGCTGATCATTCATCAAGTCATCGCACATGGCGGCGATAGTACACATCGCGTAGTACTTGGCACGTAGTTCGTGGCACGTATTATGGTGCTCCGTCAGATCGAGAGGAGCGATATGCAAGCCAACGATGCCCAGACGCTGGTGCTCTGCGCGCTGGCCGACGGGCCGCTGCACGGATACGCCATCAACACGGCGATCGAGGAGCTGACCGGGGAGCGACTGGGGCCCGGCAGCCTGTACGGAGCGCTGGCCAGGCTGGAGTCGAAGCAGCTGATCGAGCCGCTCGACGGACAGGGCCGCCAGCGCCCGGTGCAGCTCACGTCCCTCGGCCGCGAGGTCCTCGAACGCGAACTGCGCGCCATGGCCCAGGTCGCGAACGCGGGACTGCGGCGCCTGGGGGTGAACCCGGCGTGAGCGTCGTCACCCGAAGCCTGGTCAGGCTCTACCCGGACGCCTTCCGCGACCGCTGGGGTTCGATGGTGGAGGACGAGGCCCGGGGAGCGGGCTGGAAGTCCTGGCCCAACCTGATCGCGGGCATCGTGGACATGTGGCTGCACCCGGCCCTCTGGCCCGCCGACTCCCCGGCACAGCGCCAGCGGCGGGTGGCCACCATGGGCATCACGGTCGCCCTCGCCGCCTGGTTCCTCAGCCATCTGGCCGCCGAGCAGGCCGCCCCCCTGCCCGCCGACGGCGTGCGGAACGGAGTCACGCACGGCTGCACCACCCTGCTGCTGCTCGGCATCGCCCTGGTCGCACCCCGGCCCCGTCCCACGCTGAGCGCCGCGATCACGCTGTTGGGCTGGGCGGTCCGCCGCCTCGCCGTACCGACGCTCCTCGGCACCGCCGTGGTCGTCCTGGTGCACGGCGGCTTCAACGCGGACGCCTCGCCGCCCACCCTGCGCACCGCTGTGCTCGCCGCCTGGTGGATCGCCCTGGGCCTCGGCGCGATCCAGATCCCCCGCATCTTCACCGGCGTCGGCGCGGACGCCGTTGTGCCACCTGGCACCGGCCGCCTCCGGGTCGGTGTCCGGACCCTCGCCGCTGCCAGCGCCACCGGCGGCGCGACCATCCTCGCTCTCTCGGTCACCGGTGACGGCTTCCACCCGCTCGGCGCCGGCGTCGGCGTGGGCCTGCTGCTGCTGACCGCGGTGTGCGCAGGCACCCTGCGCGACCTGCACGACCTGCACGACCTGCACGACCTGCCGCCTGCCCCGTAAGCCACGCGGACCCGCCCGACTGACCACGGCTCGCCTGAACCGGCGGGCTCTCCCAACCACTTGGACGGTGCTCATGCCCGACCTGCTCCGCTCCCTCTACACCCGCCGCCTGCGCCGCGAGGTCATGGCGGGCCCGCTTCCCCGGCACGTCGGGCTGATCATGGACGGCAACCGCCGCTGGGCCCGGCAGATGGGCATGGCCAACCCGAGCCTCGGCCACAAGGCGGGCGCCGAACACGTCGAGGAGGTGCTCTCCTGGTGCGAGGTGCTGGGGATCAAGCACATCACCGTCTTCGTCTGCTCGACCGAGAACCTCCAGCGCCGCGACGACACCGAAGTCACCTACCTGATGCGGCTGATCGAGCAGGTGGTCACCGACCGCCTCACCCGCCCGGACGCCCGCTGGCAGGTCCACCTCGCCGGAATGACCGACGCCCTGCCCGACTGCACCGCCCGTGCCCTCAAGGAGGCCGTCGAGGTCACCCGAACCTGCACCACCGGCGCACACGTCACCCTGGCCGTCGGCTACGGCGGCCGCCAGGAGGTCGTCGACGCCATGCGCGACCTGATGTACGCGCGGGCCGAAGCGGGCGCGTCACTGACCGAGGTCGCTGACGCCCTGACTGTCGACGACATCGCCCCGCACTTGTACACCGCCGGCCAACCCGATCCCGACCTGGTCATCCGTACCAGCGGCGAACAACGGCTGTCGAACTTCCTGCTCTGGCAAAGTGCCTACTCGGAGCTGTACTTCTGCGAGGCCTACTGGCCCGCGTTCCGCGAGGTCGACTTCCTGCGCGCCGTCCGCAGCTTCGCGGCCAGGCAGCGGCGCTACGGCGGCTGAGCCCGGTCCCGTAGGGCGGCACCGGCTCGGCCGGCTCCGCCCCTTTCCGTAGCGGCGGGTGACGATCACTACCTCCGGCCGAGGTCAGGAGCTTGTCAGGATGACGAGTTGCCGCGTCGCCCGGGTCATCGCGACATAGCGGTCGACCGCTCCTTCGACGCCCTCGCCGAACGTCTCCGGATCGATGAGGACGACCAGGTCGAACTCGAGCCCCTTGGACAGCTCCGGGGTCAGCGACCGGACGCGGGACGTCGCCCGGAACGTGCTGGTTCCGGTGTCACCGGCGCCGATGACGCAGGCGGTCCCCTCGGCATGCGCTTCGAGCCAGTTGTCGAGGATCGAGTCCAGCTCCGCAACGGATCCGTGGACGACGGGGACGCCGCTGCTGCGGATGGAGGTCGGCACGTTGGCGTCCGGGAGCACGGCTCGGATGACCGGCTCGGCTTCCGCCATGACCTCCTCCGGCGTCCGGTAGTTGACGCCCAGTGAGGCCAGTTCGATCCGGTCGAGCCCGATCCGTTCGAGCCGTTCCTCCCACGACTCGGTGAACCCGTGCCTGGCCTGGGCGCGGTCGCCGACGATGGTGAAGCTGCGGGACGGGCAGCGGAGCAGCAGCATCTGCCACTGTGCGTCCGTCAGTTCCTGGGCCTCGTCCACGACGACGTGCGCGAACGGGCCGGCGAGCCGGTCCGGGTCGGCGCCGGGCAGGGAGGTCTCGTCGACCAGGCTGTCCCGCAGGTCCTGTCCGCGCAGCATCGTCACCGCGCCCTCGCCGTCGTCATCGGCCTGGAGGATGTGGTCGATGACGTCGGCCATGCGCTCGCGTTCGGCGGCGACGGCGGCCCCCAGCCGGCGCTTGCGCCGTGCCGCCTCCGGGTCGCCGAGCCGCTGCCGTGCCGCGTCCAGGAGCGGCAGGTCGGACACCGTCCAGGGCTGGGCGTCCTTGCGCCGCAGCTTGCGGACCTCGTCCGGGCTGAGCCAGGGAGCGCACATCCGCAGGTAAGCGGGGACCGACCACAGGTCCGAGACGAGGTCGGCCGCTTCGATCAGCGGCCACGCGCGGTTGAGGGTGGTGACCAGTTCCTCGTCCTGCCGCAGCGACCGCTGGAACTGCTCGGCCGGGACGTGCTCGTCGTCCAGCTTGTCCAGCAGGATCGCGGCCAGCTCGTCCCAGATCTGCTCGCGCGCCTCGTTGTGCGGAGTGCCCGGGTCCGGTGCGTCGAACGCATCGGCCCAGTCGTCGGCGCTCAGCCGGATGTCGGCCCAGTCGGTCGTGACCGTCATCCCCTCGCTGGGCGGCTCCTCGTAGAACCTGACGGCCTTCTCGATCGCCTTCACCATGTCCGCGGACGACTTCAGGCGAGCGACGTCCGAGTCGGCCTCGACCGCTGCTCCGGCTCCCTCGGCGACGAGGTCCCGCAGGGTGCAGGTCTGCACGCCCTCCTCGCCGAGGCTGGGGAGGACGTCGGCGACGTACGCCAGGTAGGGCTGGTGCGGACCGACGAACAGCACGCCGCCCCGTCGGTGGCCGAGGCGCGGGTCGGAGTAGAGCAGGTGGGCGGTGCGGTGGAGAGCGACGACGGTCTTGCCCGTACCCGGACCGCCGTCGACGACGAGGGCGCCGCGGGATCCCGCCCGGATGATGGCGTCCTGGTCGGCCTGGATGGTGGCGAGCACGTCCCGCATCCGGGCCGACCGGTTGCCGCCCAGGCTGGCGATGAAGGCGGACTGGTCGTCGAGCGCGGCGTGCCCTTCGAGCCCGTCGGCGCTGAACACCTCGTCCCAGTAGTCGCTGATCCGGCCGCGGGTCCAGCGGTACCTGCGGCGGCTCGCCAGACCCATCGGGTTGGCGTGGGTCGCCGCGAAGAACGGCTCGGCCGCGGGTGAGCGCCAGTCGAGCAGCAGCCGACGGCCCTCGCTGTCGGTGAGGCCGAGCCGGCCGATGTACACGGGCTCGTGGTCGTCCGCGCCGACGATGTGTCCGAGGCACAGGTCCAGACCGAAGCGGCGCAGGGCGCGCAGGCGGCCGGTCAGCCGGTGGATCTCGATGTCCCGGTCCATCGCCTCCCGGCCGGCGCCGCCGGGCGCCTTGCGCGCGGCGGCGAGGCGGTCGGACAGTTCGGCGATCGCCTGCTCGAGGCTCTCCCCGATGGCCGCGAAGTGCCGCTCGTCGCGGGCGGTGAGCATCGGGTCGGCCTTGGCGGCGAGGTGGTCGGGAAGGTCGAACGCGCTGGTCACTTGGTAGCTCTCCCATTTCCGCAGGTCCTGGCGTCGGCCAGCGATTCTGCGGCATGACCGGGGCCTTGCCGCAAGCCCCCCGGTGCGCTATAAGTTGAGAGTGGCGGGGAGTGGGTACTCCTCCTCTGCCGTTGCCGTCCGCCGTGGCGGCTCTCTGCTTCGGGTCGCGGCATACCTGGGCGGCGCGGACCCGGCACCCAAACCCCCTTCCCCGCAGCCGAAGTTCAGTACCCGCTCGGGCGGACCAGTCCCGTCTCGTAGGCGAAGACCGCGGCCTGGGTGCGGTCACGCAGACCCAACTTGACCAGGATCCGGCTGACATGGGTCTTCACGGTCTGCTCGGCGACCACCAAGCGCTCGGCGATCTCCGCATTGGACAGGCCCTGGGCGATCAGGGACAGGACCTCGGTCTCGCGCTCGGTCAGCTCGCCGACACGGTCCTTGAGCGGGGCACGGGGAACGCTGGTGGTGCGGGAGAACTCGGCGATCAGGCGCTTGGTTATGCTCGGGGCGAGCAGCGCGTCGCCGGCCGCCACCACCCTTACCGCCTGGGCGAGTTCGGCGGCGGAGGCATCCTTGAGCAGGAAGCCGGAGGCACCCGCGCGCAGCGCCTCGTAGACGTACTCGTCAAGGTCGAAGGTGGTCAGCACCAGGACCTTGACGGTGGCGCCCGCCGGGTCGGTGATCCGGCGGGTGGCCTCGATGCCGTCGAGTTCGGGCATCCGGATGTCCATCAGGACGACGTCGGGGGCGAGTTCGGCGACCTTGGCGACGGCGTCCAGGCCGTCCACCGCCTGGCCGACCACCTCGATGCCCGGTTCGGCGTTGAGCAGCACCGTGAATCCCTGACGGACCATCATCTGGTCGTCGGCGATCAGCACGCGGATGGTCGTCATGGGTGTCCTCGGCGGGGTTCGGCAGACGGCTTCGGGGTGTCTGCGGGCAGGATGGCGGTCACTTCCCAGCCGCCGTCCGGGGTGGGTCCGGTGGCCAGTTCGCCGCCCAGCATGGCAGTTCGCTCGCGCATCCCCAACAGTCCGTGGCCGGCCCCCTGGGAGGGCGGGGCGGGCCGGTCGGGGGCGGTGTTGACCACCCGTACGGCCAGACCGTCCGGCTGGTAGCCGAGTTCCACCCGGACTGCGGCGCCCGGTGCGTGCCGCATCGCGTTGCTGAGCGCCTCCTGCACGATCCGGAAGGCCGAGAGTTCGACGCCCGGCGACAGCGGGCGGATCTCGCCGGTGGTCCCGGTGGTGACGGTGAGTCCGGCGCCCCGGACGTTGCCGAGCAGCTCGTCCAGCCGGTCCAGGGTGGGCTGCGGGGTGTAGCGCGCCCCATCCGCCAGGGCGTCCTCCGAGCGCAACACGCCCAGCACCCGTCGCAGTTCGGCCAGTGCCTCGACGGCGTTCTGCCGGATGCCGGCCAGGTTCTCCCTGAGCTCCTCGGACGGGTTCTCCACCAGGTGCGGGGCGACCTGGGCCTGGATGGAGATCACCGACATGTGGTGGGCGACCACGTCGTGCAGCTCGCGGGCGATCCGGTTGCGCTCCTCCAGCAGGGTGCGTCGGGCCCGTTCCTCGGCGGTGATCTCCTCCTGCTCGACCAGCTTGGTACGGGCCACCTGGCGGCCGCGCAGCGAGGAGCCGACCAGCACGGCGATGGTGAGGACCACGATGTCGACGTCGCCGAAGGCCATGACGCCGTTGCAGGCCAGGCCCACCACCACGCTGACCGCCAGCGCCTCGACCGCGGCTCGGGGCTTGAGTACCAGCGCTGCCAGGAACAGCACCCCGGCTTCCAGGGCGAGCCCGGGCCCGTTGACGAGGTCGGGGTTGTGGCTGGCCCAGAAGAGGAGCCGCTCGGGCGGGGCGGGCCGTGCGAGGAGCGCGGCCAGGGCCGCCATGGCCGTCGACACCCACCAGGCCAGCAGCGGGCGGAACAGCACGAGCAGCAGCGCCGTCGCCTGGATCAACGCGAGCACCGGGCCGGCGCTCCGGCCCAGGAAGTACTGGTTGGTCAGGAAGTTCGCGTCGGCGATGCCCAGGAAGAACGCGGCGAACACCACCAGCACCACGATCGCCGGAAACCAGTGCCCGCCCAACCGCCTGGCACGCGGCACCGGTTCGAGCGCCGCCGTCCACAGGTCGTCACGCAGCTGCCGTGGTAGCGCCCGCAGCGTGCCGACCAGCCGATCCACCGTGTCCCCCCTCTTCACAAGATCCACTCTAGGCACGCGGCACCGCCGGCGACAGACCCGAGCGCTGCTCGCGCACCACCCGGGTACCGCTCCGCTTCGGCTTCCGCTGCTCGTACGAGCGGAACGCGGCCCAGCAGACCAGCAGTGCCAGCGCGAAGGCCGGCAGCCAGAACAGCCGGGCGAGCGCCCAGCCGGCGCCGTCGGGGACGGTGTGCAGCCCGGGCAGCGCTTCCCCGCCGAGCAGGCCGATCGCGGTGACCGCCATCATCGCGGTCTGGTGCCACAGGAAGACCGTCATCGCGAACAGGTTCACCAGAGCCACCGCCGCCCAGAGGGCAGGGCGCCGCAGCACCCGCCGCAGCGGGCCGAGCAGCAACAGGGCCACGCCGCACTGGGCGAGCCCGAAGGTGACGGCGGCGAGGGTGAGCGGGCCGAGGTTGGAGACCGCCGCGCCGGGCACCCCGACCATGGACGCCGGGTAGCCCGCCCACAGCACGAGTGCGGCGGTGGCGGCCGTACCGCCGAGCAGCAGCGCCCAGCCGGTGCCGCGGCCGCACAGCTCGCCCCGGGCCCAGGCCGCGCCCAGGCAGTACGGGACCAGCCAGCCGGCCAGCTCGTTGAAGTAGCCGAGCCCGGCGGGTGCGCCCAGACCGAACCGGGCCAGGTCCACCAGCACCACCACGGCCAGCGGCCACAGCGGGTGCAGCCTGGCGACCAGCGGGGTCGCGGCGGTCAGGGCCGTGAAGACCAGCAGGAACCAGAGCGGGGAGACCGCCAGCTTGGCCAGCGTGTGCACGGTGTCCTGGCCGACCCCCGAGCCGAGCATGGCGACCGTCGCCACGGTCCACACCGTCAGCAGGGCCGCGACCGGCCTGAGCAGCCGGGCCATCCGGGCGCCGAGCCACCGCCGGTAGGTGGTGCCCCGGGCGCGGGCCGAGGCGTAGCTCTGCGCGCCCACCTGGCCGCCGACCAGGAAGAACACCGCCAGGGTCTGGAACAGCCAGGAGACGGGCGCCAGTTGGGGCAGGTACTGCAGCGGGCTGGCGCCGTGCAGGGTGCCGCTGTCGGCGACCAGGGCGGTCACCATCCAGTGGCCGAGCACCACACCGAGGATGGCGAGGGCGCGCAGTGCGTCGACGGCGCGGTCGCGCTCGGGCGGGGTGGCGGAGTCGATCCGCCGGACGAGGTCACGCATGGCCGCCCTCCTGGGCAGGGGTGAGGCCGGAGACGATCCGGGCGATGTTCCGCAGGGACACGGAACCGGGCTTGAGGTAGTCGCTGTGGCCGCCGTCGCCCGCCGGGAAGACGCGGGCGCCGAAGCGGGGCGAGAGGGGGTCGGCGCCGAATCCGACGGTGGCGAAGGGGAGTTGGAGCCGCACATGGGGCACGTTGCCGATCCAGTCGGCGGCGCCCCGGCCGGCCCACACGGTGGCCCTGGTGTGCAGCGCGGCGGCGTCGGGGTAGCCGGTGCCGGGGCTGCCGAACAGGACCAGGTCCGCGACGTCCAGCCCGGAGGCGGCCCGGGCGCAGACCACGGAGCCCCAGGAGTGGCAGAGCACGGAGATCCGCGCGGCGGGCAGGGCCGAGCGCAACTGCGCGGTGAACCGGCTGAGTTCGGGGGCGGCGGCGACCGCGCGGTCGTCGGTCGTCACGTCGGGGCTCAGCAGGCTCGGCGGCCGGTAGCCGAGCCAGGCGATGACGGCGGAGCGACTTCCCAGCTGCTGCCGGAGTGCCAGCGCATCGGCCCGGAGACGCCCGTACCGGTCGAGATCGGTGTCCGTACCCGGGACCAGTACGGCGATCCGCTCGGCGTCGGACAGGTCGCCGAAGACCTCCGCGGCACGTCCGCCGTCCCGGCCGTCGAAGGAGAGGAAGTGCCGCGCCGCATCGGCCATGGCGCTCAGTTCGGCGGCCCGCTCCCGGTCGCCGTGCGCGGCGGCCGCCCGCTCCGCTGCCCGGATGTCCGTACGCGTCGTGGCGTACCGCTCGGCGAGCGCGGCGGGGGTCGCGGCACTCAGTGGCGCCAGGGCGGTCGGGACCGGCGCCGGGACCGCAGCCGGGCCGGCCGCGCCCGCCAGCGGCAGCACCACCGAGGCGGTGACCAGGGCGGCGAGCAGGGTGCGCCGCAGGCGGCTTGGCGGGCGTGACGCCATGTCGGGTGGTCCTTCCGTACCGGAGGTCTGTCGTGCTTCCGACACCGAAGCTATGGATCACGCCCTGTGACCGGCGTCCCGCCGAAGAGCGGACCTGCCGTGTAGTCCTGAAGTACTACGGGTGGGAGGCCCCGGCCTGTCGGTCCGTCAATCCCGCTGGTCCGCCCGGTCATACCCGGGTCCCTGCCGGTCACGGGCGCGGGCGGCGGGCCGCCGAGCGCGGATGACGGGGCGGACGGACGAGGGTTCGGTCGGGGTCGGTCCGCCGGACGGCGGCTGCTCGCTGTCCGCTCGGGGCTCTTCATGCCCGCTCGGGACTCCCGGCCGACCGGCTCCCGCCGCGACCGGACGGGTGCCTGCGGCCGGGCCGCCCCGGCCGCCGGGTGGCTCCCGTGGCGCGGACGGGCCGGTCGTGTCGGACGATGACCGTGTGGAACCGGATCAGGGTTTCGGCGGGGCCGAGCCCGCCGACGTCCTCGACGCCGCGCCGACGCCGCGCACGGCCGTGGCCTGGCTCCCGCCCGAGGTGCTCTGGCCGGTGATCCAGGACATCCGTTTGGAGCACGACCCGCAGATCCGCCGGTGGCCGCCGCACGTCAACGTGCTGTTCGGCTTCGTACCGGAGTGCGACTTCGAGCGGGCGGCCCCGCTGCTGACCGCCGCGGCGGAGCGGACACCGCCGTTCACCGCCCGGCTGCACGGGGTGCGCAGCTTCCGGCACCGGGACTACTCCACCGTCTGGCTCGACCCGGCCGCGGCCGGCGGGGCGCCGTGGGCCGCGCTCCACCGGGCGCTGGTGGAACGCTTCCCGCGCTGCCACGGCCGGGCCCACGGCTTCACCCCGCACCTGTCGCTCGGCCGGAGCCGGCACCCACGCGAGCTGGCCGCCGAGTGCGCCGTCCGGCTCGGCTCCCGGTCGGTCCGGGTCGGGGAGCTGGTCCTGCTCTCCCGCCGGGGTGACGAGCCGATGCGGCCGCGCGCCACGATCGCGCTCGGCACCGGCGAGCTCCTGTGGCTGGCCGACCCCGGGCTCGGCGACCCGGTCCCCGAGGGCTCCGGCCCCGGCGGGCCCGCCTGGGAGGACGACGCGGCCGAGGCCGACCGCGTCGTACGGCGGATCCGCGCGGCACTGGGCGAAGAAGTCGTCCATCTCGCCGGTCCACGGCGGATGGGCTGCGCCCCGGCCGGAGCCCCGCTGGACCTGGTGGCGGCACTGCCGGGCACCGTCGAGGCCGCCGGCGTTCGGGCGCGCATCGCCGCTGCGCTGCCGGACGCCTCCCGGGCGCGGCGGGTGACCGGTGCCGGGGTGCCGGGCCTGCGCCTTCGGGTCGCCGGGCTGGACGTGGACCTGGCGGTGGTCCCCACCGGCGGCCTCGCTCCCGCCGAAGCGGTGGCCCGCCGCGCCGAGCTGGGCGAGGCGGCCACGGTCGCGCTGAGCGCGGTCAGCGACGCGGACGCGGTACGGGCGGCGGTCGGCGGCAGCCAGGCCGCCTTCGCCCGACTGGCGCAACGGGTGAAGGCGTGGGCGAACGCGCGCGGCCTCGACGCGGCTCCGTTCGGCGGGCTGCCGGATCTGGCCTGGTCCGTACTGGCCTCCCGGACGGTCCGGGAGGCCGTCGACCTCACGGCAGGCGCTCTCGCAACAGGCGATCTCACGGCGGGCGACCCCACCGACTACGACCTGCTCCGGCGTTTCTTCACCACCTGGGCGGCCTGGGACTGGCGGGAGCCGGTCGGCCTCACCGCCACCGCCGTACCACTGCCGGGGGCGGGCGCGGTGGCGGTCATGACGCCGAGCGATCCGGTGCGCAGCTGCACCGGGCAGGTCGGCGACGGCGGCGCGAAGCTGCTGGCCCGCGAGCTGTACCGGGCCCGGGAGATCCTGGAGGTGGCGGCGGCCACCGGCGCCGACCCCTGGCCCGAGTTGCTCGCTCCCCCGCCCCTGCACCGCCGGCACGCGGCCTGGGCGGTGGTGACCGTACGACCGCCGCGCGCCGGTGACCCGGAGGAGGCCCTGGGCCCGGTCCGCGACCGCATGCCGGCCCTGCTCGGCGCCCTGGCCCACGCCGGGACACCGGACGCGCACGCCTGGCCCCGCCCGTTCGAGGCCGGCCCGGCGGTGTACCGCTTCGCGATCGGCCTCGGCCGCACGCCGCCGGCCCCGGCCCGGCTCGCCGAGATCGCCGAGAGGTGGCTCCGGGACCTGCCCGGCGTGGCAGTCGACCTGGCGGAGTGCGGCGCGGTACCGACCCTGCGCTGACCACCGGGGCGCAAGCCCGATTTAGTTTCAAACGATACCGTATCGAATGAAGTAGTCTGGGCTCATGGCCGCCGACGATCCTCGCCGAACCACCGCCTCGCGTGCGACTGACCGCCCCGGGGACGCCTCGCCTTTCGCTCTCGGCTTGCTGCTGCGCCGGGCGCACTGGCGCGCGGCCGCGGCGATGGGGGAGGCGCTTCGACCGCTCGGCGTCGAGTTGCGGCATTTCGCGGTGCTGATCGAGCTGGTCAACCACGGGCCCACGGTGCAGCGGGACCTGGCGGCGGCGACGGGGTCGGACAAGGCGGGAATCATGCGGGTCGTGGACGACCTGGAGCGGAAGGGCCTGGCCGTACGCAAGGCCGTTCCGGGGGATCGGCGGGTGCGGGCGGTGGAGATCACACCTCAGGGACTCGAACTGTTCGACGCGGCCCACGTGGCGGCGGGGCCGCTGACTGAGCGTCTGGTCGCCGAACTGGAACCCGGCGACACCGAGCAGCTGACGGCCCTGCTGACCCGGCTCGCCCATCCCGGAGACAACGAGGCCTAAGCCCGCCCGCGCACCGGTCGCCCGCTGCGTCGGCGCGCTTCGGTGCGGCTTCTGCGGCGAACCTCCGGCCTCGAGAGCTGCGGCCGCGGTCGCTACGCGCCAGCCTGCCGACGGGCGGGCTGGTCAGGACTTCGTTGCCGACGGGTCGAGTCGTCCGCAGGGCTGTCGTGCCGCATGCCCGGCCGGTGGCGTGCGCGCCTTCCACCCGTGCCCGGCATCACCGTCGTATCGATGGGCGTCTCACCGACAGGGCGAACACCCGGCCCTCCTCAGCGCCGGGCCGCTGACTCAGGTGCAGAGGCGCCGGCTGCACCCTCGGAGAAGGCGCAGACCCCGGGGATGCCGTGTGACGTCCTGGGTGAGGCGTCACACGGCATCCCGCCGACCGCGAGGGTTACGCAGCGAGACGCTCTGCGAGTTCCTTCGCCTTGGCGGTCGCGTCCTCCAAGGCACGGTTGCGGGAAGCCTCGTAGCGGGGGACCAGTTCTGACATGGCCGGGTTGCGGGGGGCCATGGTGAGTTCCGGGACGATGAAGTCGAGGTCCAGGCCGAGGGTGCCCTTGAGGACGGCTTCGAGGTAGTTCTGCACGAACTCGTAGCCCTCGCGCGGGGTGCCCGGCGCGTAGGAGCCGCCACGGCTGGCGACGACGATCACCGGGGTGCCCTGGGCCGAGGGCGTCTCGCCCGCGGTGCGGCCGAGCAGAAGCACGCTGTCCAGCCACGCCTTGAGGGTCGACGGGATCGAGAAGTTGTACATGGGAGCGCCGATCAGGATGGCGTCCGCCTCCTCCAGTTCCTCGATGAGCTTCAGGCGCGCGGCGAACGCGGCGGACTGCTCCGGGGTGCGCTCGGCGGGGGCGGCGTAACCGGCGGACCAGGCGTCGGCGGTGATGTGCGGGACAGGGTCGACGGCCAGGTCGCGGTAGATCACCGCGCCCTCCGGGTGCTGCTCCTCCCAGGTCTTGCGGAAGGCGGCCGTGACCCAACGGGACGAGGACGCCTCGCCCGGGAACACGGACGAGTCGATGTGCAGCAGCGTAGCCATGGGCTTTCTCCAAGGGATGGTGCCCCGAGCGGGAAACCAGGGGCTGAGGGTTCATGCTCGACGATAGTTTCACACGATACGGTATCGAATGATACCGTCGTGAGTGCGATGAAAACGGCCCGTTGAGCAGATGGAGATGGGTGATCATGGACGTCTACGAGGCGGTCACGAGCCGACGAGCGGTGCGTCGATTCGCCGACCAACCTGTCCCGAGGAAGACGCTGGAGCGCGTGCTGTCCGCCGCGGCCTGGGCGCCGTCCGGCTCGAACCTTCAGCCATGGCACGCCTACGTGGCGACCGGTGCGCCGTTGGCCGAGATCAAGAAGCGTGCCGGCGAGCGCCTGGCCGCAGGTGACTCCTGGGACGAGCCGGAGTACGAGATGTACCCGCCCGCACTGAAGTCCCCCTACCGTGAGCGCCGGTCCGCCTTCGGCGAGCAGCGCTACGGAGCACTCGGCATTCCGCGCGAGGACGTAGAAGCTCGCCAGCGGGCCGCTTCCGCGAACTGGGACTGCTTCGGCGCACCCGCCGCCCTGTTCTGCTACATCGACCGCGACCTGGGGCGGCCCCAATGGTCCGACGTCGGCATGTATCTGCAGACCGTCATGTTGCTGCTGCGCGCCGAAGGGCTGCACAGCTGCACGCAGATGGCATGGGCGAAGTTCCACAAGACCGTCGCGGAGGTCCTGTCACCCCCGGACGGGCTCATCCTCTTCTGCGGCATGTCGATCGGCTTCGAGGACGTCACGGGCGGTGACGCCCGTACGGGCCGGGCGCCGCTCGACGAGACGGTCACGTTCGTCGACGGCTGCTGACATCAACCGCGCTCGGTCGACCGGCGCGCCGCTCCTTGCCGCGCCCATATAGCTGTCTCTATGTCATATTTCGCATAAAAAACGGACGAAAGGCATGTCATGAAGATCGCAGTCATCGGCGGCACCGGCTTGATCGGGTCGCAGGTCGTCATGATTCTGAACGCCGCCGGGCACCAGGCGGTACCGCACTCGAAGTCCAGCGGAGTCGACGTCATCAGTGGTCAGGGACTGGACGAGGCGGTGGCGGGAGCCGACGTCGTCGTCAACCTGACGAACTCGCCGACCTTCGACGAAGCCTCCCCGGCCTTCTTCCAGACCTCGATGGACAACCTTCTGGCCGCGGCCCAGAAGGGTGGCGTCGGCCACTTCGTCATCCTCTCGATCGTCGGCACGGACCAAGTCCCGGAGTTGGACTACTACCGCGCCAAGGTGCTCCAGGAGAAGATCCTCGCGGCCGGGCCGATCCCCTACTCGATCGTCCGGGCGACGCAGTTCATGGAGTTCATGGACGCCGTCCTGTCCTGGACCGCCGACGCCGACACCGTCCGGCTGCCCGCAACGCCGATCCAGCCGATCGCCTCCAAGGATGTGGCCGCCGCGGTCTCGGAGGTCGCTGCAGGCGCCCCGCTCAACGGCATCCGCAACATCGCCGGCCCTGAGATCTTCACCCTGGACGAACTGGGCCGGCTCACCCTGTCCCACAAGGGCGACAACCGCACCGTCGTGACCGACCCCACCGCCGGCATGTTCGCCGTCGTCAACGGCGACGTCCTCACCGACAAGGACGCCCACCTCGCCCCCACCCGCTACACCGACTGGCTCTCCTGAGGGCCCTGAACTGGTCCCAGGCGGGTTCGAGCAGGCATGGTGGCAGCGCGGGCGCAGTCGTCCTTCGCGGTCACGGAGCGTAGAGAACTCCACGATCACGCGGGCCCGTGCCCGTTCGGCTGCCACCTCTCACAACGACCGTGCTCCGCCGCCTACTGCCGGTCGGTCCTAGGAGGCGGACTCCACCGAGGCGTCCGGTGGGTGGTGCAGCCGGTGGAGGGCCGCGTAGGCGGGGCTGCGGGCGAGGAGTTCGTCGTGGGTGCCGTGGGCGGCGAGCCGGCCCTGTTCGAGCAGGACGATCTGACTGGCGTCGCGGACGGTGAGCAGGTTGTGCGAGATGATGACCGTCGTACGACCTGCCATCAGCAGCCGCAGCGGGCCCATGATCCGCCGGGTCGACTCGGCGTCCAGGCCCGTGGTGGGCTCGTCCAGCACGAGGACGGGCGCGTCCCGGATCATCGCGCGGGCGATGGCCAGGCGCTGGCGCTGGCCGCCGGAGAGCAGTCGGCCGCGCTGGCCCACCACGGTGTCGTAGCCGTCCGGGAGCAGGCTGATGAACTCGTGGGCGTCCGCCGCCCGGGCGGCCGCCCGGATCTGGGCCTCGCCGGCTTCCGGGCGTCCGTAGGCGATGTTCTCCCGGACGGTGCCGTGGAAGACCAGGGTCTCCTGGAGCACCACCGCGACGTTCTCGCGCAGTTCGGTGAGGGCCAGCTCGCGCAGGTCGAGGCCGTCCAGCCGGACCGCGCCGCCGTCCGGGTCGTAGAAGCGCAGCAGCAGCTTGGCGACGGTGGACTTGCCCGCGCCGCTGGCGCCGACGAGGGCCAGTGTCTCCCCCGGCGCCACCTTGAAGGACACACCCGACAGCGCGGGGACCTCCGCCTCCGGGTAGCGGAAGGTGACGTCGTCGAACTCGATCCCGCCCTGGGCGCGGCCGATCGCCCGGGGGACGGCCACCTCGGTCACCTGCGGGCGCTGATCGAGCAGTTCGATGATCCGCTCGGCCGCGGCGGAGGCCGCGTAGAAGGTGGTGCCGAGCCCGGACATGCCCTGGATCGGGCCGTAGAGCCTGCTCAGCAGGGCGAGGAAGACCATCAGCCCGCCGAGCGTGAGCCGTCCGTGCACCAGCTCCCAGGCCCCGAGGCCCATCACCACCATGCCGCCGAGCAGCTCGATGAAGTCGACCGTCGGCCCGTAGAGCGCTCCGATCCGGGTGGAGGCCATCGCCGCGTGGTACCGGCCGATGCTCTCGCGCTGGAACCTGGCGTGCTCCCAGTCCTGGCGGTTGTACGCCTGGACGAGCGCGATGTTGCCGAGTGACTCCTCGGTGACGGCGCTGATCGAGCCGGCGCGCCTGCGGCGCTCGCGCGAGGCCGCCCGGATCAGCTTGGCGAAGCGGCGGGCGGTGAGGAAGAACAACGGTGCGGCGACCAGTGCGGTCATCGTCAGGTCCCAGCGCAGCGCCAGCAGTACGCCGACGTAGATGCCCAGCCGCATCACCTGGCTGACCGCGTTGACGAGCCCGGAGAGCAGGAAGGTCTCGACCGCGTCGACGTCACCGGTCACCCGGGAGAGCACGTCGCCGAGCCGGCGCCGTTCGAAGAACCCCAGTGACAGGCCCTGGATGTGCCGGAACACGTCCGATCTCAGGATGAGCAGAAAGCGCTCGCTGACCCAGGTGGAGGTCACCCGGTCGGCGAAGCCGAGTACTCCGGAGAGCAGGGCGAGCACGGCGTACGCGAGGGCGATCGGGAAGAACAGGCTCAGCCGGTGCGGGATGAGCATGTCGTCGATCACGATCTTGAACAGCCAGATCTCCGCCGCCTCGATCGCCGGGCCGATCGCGACCAGGGCCAGCAGCACCGCCAGCCAGTGGCGGCCGCCCTTGGTGTACGGCCAGAACCGCCGGAAGATCTCCCGGAGCGGAACCGGCGGTGCGGCGGCGACCACCGCGGCGTCGGAGGTCTCGGCGACCGTGAGGAAGCGTCGCAGCACGGACCGTAGGTAGCGTTTCCTCGTCATCTCACGGTCTTCCCGCTCGCCCCCGAACCCGGCCCCCCGATCCAGCGGCAAGGCCGGGCATGAATGCCCGGCCCGCTCTCAGAACAGATTTGTCGGCGCTCGGCTGCTAGCGGCTGCTAGTCCCAGTAGTCGTCCCAGTCGCCGTAGCCGCCACCGCCGTAGCCGCCGCCACGACCACCGCCGTGACGACCGTAGTCGTCATAACCGCCGCCGTAGCCGCCGCCACCGCCACCACCGTGGCGCTCGAAGTCGTCGTAGCCGTAGCCGCCGTAACCGCCGCCACGACCGCCACCGCCGCCTCCGCCGCCCTCAAAACGGCCGAAGGAACGGAAATTTGCGAGGAATGCCATGATCAGACCTTCTTTCCAAGTCCTTCTCAACCCATCGTCATCCTCGCTTCGGGGATACACAAGCGGCAGAGTGTGATAAATATGAACATTTAATGTTTTAGCCGAAATGTCCGAATTGACGGGCCACTGACACAATCCCAGTCCAAGATCCGCTCGTATCAGAGTGTGTGGCGAGCCGTCATCCGGCCCCGGCATCCGGGCTGCCGATGGCGCGCCGTCGGTACAGCATGGGGCTATGAGCGAGCAACCGCCCCGACGGCTGGTCGTGCTGCGGCACGCCAAGTCCGCCCGGCCCGAGGACGCACCGGACCGCGACCGGCCGTTGGCCCCGCGTGGCCGCCGCGACGCGGACCGGGCCGGCGACTGGCTGCGCGCCCTGGACCTGCTGCCCGACCTGGTGCTCTGCTCGCCGACCCGGCGCACCCGGGAGACCTGGGAGCTGGTCGCGACACGCTGGGCCACGACACCCGCCGTGGAGTACGACGAGCGGCTGTACGGAACGCAGTCCGAGGAGATCACCGCCGTACTGCGCGAGGCGCCCCCGGACATCCGGACGCTCCTGTTGGTCGGGCATCAACCCGCCGTCCAGGAACTGGTCCTGGACCTCGCCGCCGAGGCGGTGGGCGACCGGCTCGCGAAGCTCCGGGAGAAGTTCCCGACCTGCGCGGCCGCCGTCCTCGAACTCCATGTGCCCTGGGGCCGATTGGCGCCCGGCTCGGCCCTGCTGCGGGACTTCGTCGTACCGCGCGATGCCGAGGACTGAACTCCCGCAAGACTGCGACAGCGGCAGTGTGACCCGGGTAACATCGCGGCACGGCCTGCCCGATGGGTCGGTTCGCCTGCCCGAGAGGAGAGCGAGACCTGACATGTCGGAACTGTTGGATCGGCACCGCGCAGTCCTGCCGGCCTGGCTGGCGCTCTACTACGACAGCCCGCTGGAGCTGGTGAGCGGCAAGGGGTGCCGCGTCCAGGACGCCGACGGGGTGAGCTACCTGGACTTCTTCGGCGGGATCCTCACCAACATGCTCGGGTACGACATCCCCGAGGTGCGCCAGGCGGTGGAGCAGCGGCTGCGGACGGGCGTCGTCCACACCTCCACGCTGTATCTGATCCGCTCCCAGGTGGAGCTGGCGGAGAAGGTGGCACGGATCTCCGGCATCCCGGACGCCAAGGTCTTCTTCACCAACTCCGGCACCGAGGCCAACGAGACGGCCCTGCTGCTGGCCACCCACGCCCGCCGCTCCGACCAGGTGCTCGCCCTGCGCAACAGCTACCACGGCCGCTCGTACGCCGCCACCGCCGTCACCGGGAACCGGAGTTGGAAGAACTCCTCGCTCTCCCCGCTGAACGTGCACTATCTGCACGGCACCGACCGCGAGCGGTTCCCGCGCCTCTCGGAGAGCGAGTACCGGCGGTTCTGCGTGGAGGATCTGCGCAGCTGCCTGGCCACCGCCACCGCCACCGACGTCGCCTGCCTGCTGGTCGAACCGATCCAGGGCGTCGGCGGGTTCACCGCCGCACCGGACGGGCTGCTGCGCGAGTTCAAGCAGGTGCTGGACGAGTACGGGATCCTGCTGATCTCGGACGAGGTGCAGACCGGGTGGGGCCGCACCGGAGAGACGTTCTGGGGCATCCAGGCCCACGGGGTGACACCGGACGCCATGACCTTCGCCAAGGGACTGGGCAACGGCTTGGCGATCGGCGGCGTGGTGGCGCGGGGCGACCTGCTGGACGGCCTCCCGGCCAACGGCATCTCCACCTTCGGCGGCAACCCGCTGTCGACGGCGGCCGCCTCCGCCACCCTGGACTACCTGCTGGACCACGACCTCCAGGCCAACGCCCACCGGCTCGGCGGCAAACTGATCAGCGGCCTGCGGGCGGCGACCGAGAAGCTCTCGGTGGCGGGCGCGGTCCGGGGCAAGGGCCTGATGTTCGCGCTCGACCTGGTCGATCCGGACAGCGGCCGGCCGAGCCCCGCGCTGGCCGCCGCCGCGCTGGAGGAGACCAGGAAGCGCCGGCTGCTGATCGGCAAGGGCGGGCTGTACGGCAACACGCTGCGGATGGCGCCGCCGCTCACGCTCAGCGAGGGGGAGGCCGAGGAGGGGCTGTCGGCCCTGGTCGGCGCCCTCGAAGCGGTGGACCGCGCCCAGGCGTCCTGACGGCGCGCCGACCGGGCGTCGGGGCGTCCGCCGCGGCGGGCCTCCCGACGCCGGGTCGGACCGTGTTGTGCCGCGTTGTGCCGCATCGGGCCACGTCGTGCGCCCACGACGCCCCGTGCCACCCACCCGCGGCCATCAGTCGAGGTCGCGCCCCGCGATACGGTCACCCGCCGGACCGGAGGGCTCCGCATCGACTGGGCCATCCGAGGGTACACCACTCGACGTGAGCAACCATTCACGGAAGGTGATGTCGATGCGGCCGTGGCGAATGGTTCGGGCACGGTGCCAGCGGTGGTGGTCCCGCTGGTTCGGGCAGGTCGAAGCCGGTCAGGCCGAGGACCGGCCGGACGAGAACCGGGGGGACGAGGCCGGGGCCACCGCCGGCCAGGTGGTGTTCCGGGCCGACTTCGGATCGGCGCGGCAGTGGGTCGCCGGCCGCACCAGCGCCTATCCGCGGATGGGTCCGACCAACCGCGGCGACCACAAGCTGGACCACCTGGTCGACCGCTACTGTCCCGACGGGCGGTTCACCGCCTCCCGCCGCACCGACGGCCTGTGGGACTGCAACCTGCTCACCACCGAGGGCAGTTTGGACGCCTTCCAGGTCCGCACCGGCGACACCCTCGACGCCCGGGTCACCCTGCCGACCGGGCTCGGCGCCTGGCCCGCGATCTGGACCTGGCGCGGCGGCGGCAACGAGGTGGACGCCTTCGAGTACCACCCGGACAACCCAAGCCTGCTGGAGCTCTCCAACAACGTCCGGGGCGGCCACAGCTACTGGACCGACCCGACCGGTGCCGTCGCCCCCGGAGCCACCGTGGACCTGCGGGTGGTGCTCGGCGCGCGGTCGGTCGTCTGGTACGTCAACGGCGTGCGGGTCTTCGCCGACGGGCGCGGGGTCGGCACGGCCTGGAGCGCCTATCTGATCGTGAACCTCTCGGTGAGCGACGGCACTTACCACCCGCGTCCGGGCCCCGGGCAGAACGATCCGCTCTCCTGGACCTGCCACTCGCTGTCGGTCACCCGGCCCTGAGCAACCGCGGCGACCCGCTCGCGTCACGGGCGGACGATCGGCAGCAGCACCTCGTCCACGACGGCCTCGGCGTCGGCCTCGCAGAACGCGCCGCGCCCCAGCTTGACCCGGTACAGCAGCAACGCCGGGGCGACGTCCGCGACCAGCGGGGTGACGGCCCCGGGCCGCACCTCGCCACGGGCGACACCGCGGCCGAGGATCTCTGCGATCGCCCGGACCGTGGGGTCCACCACCCGGGCGAGCACCAGCTCCAGGAAGGCGCACGCCCGTTCGCGATCGGCCTCGCCGATGATCGCCCGGACCGCGGCGCCCGGCTCGGAGAGCATCACGGCCCGCATCCGGGCGAGCAGTTCCACCAGGTCGGCGCGGAGGCTGCCGGTGTCGGGCGCGGGGCCGACCGGGGGCAGCGAGGCGCGCAGCGCGTCCAGGACGAGTTCCTCCTTGGAGGGCCAGCGCCGGTAGAGGGCGGCCTTCCCGGTCTGCGCGGCGGCGGCGATCCCTTCCATGGTGAGCCCGGCGTAGCCGGCGGCGGTGAGGCGGCCGAGGGCGGCCTCGAAGATGGCGCTCTCCAGCTCGCGGCCGCGCCGCCGGAGCGGGGCGCCGGCCGGCCGCCCATGAGGTTCGGCCTGCTGCGGCACGGTGGTTGCACCTCCCAGCACTCCCAGCACCCATGCGGGATGCCCGTGCGGGCCGGGACACCAACGACCGTCCGGGACGGGCGCACCCGTGCACGCAGGCGGGACGGGCTCCGCGGGGCAGACTCTGCGGGCTGCGGCATCCGGGCCGGGACCGCAGGGTAGATGTCGGTAATGAACCGTTGTGCCGCCGACGGCACGGCGGCTACTCTCGATTCTAGTGAACGCCGTCGTTCACTCCCAGTCCCCAGGGGACCGCCATGGCCTCTTCAGCCGCCCTGGCAAAGGCTCCTCCCGCACGTGCGAGACGCGGCCGGCACCCAGGGATCGCCCTCACCGTGATCGCCGCCACCCAACTGATGGTGGTGCTCGACATCACCATCGTGAACATCGCGCTGCCGCACATCCAGCAGGCCCTCGCGTTCTCCACCACCGAACTCTCCTGGGTGGTCAACGCATACACACTGACCTTCGGCGGCCTGCTGCTGCTCGGCGGCCGCACCGGGGACATCCTCGGCCGCCGCCGGGTGTTCACCGTCGGCGTGCTGCTCTTCGGTCTCGCCTCGCTGCTCGGCGGTGTGGCCGGCTCCGCCACCTGGCTGCTGGCCGCGCGTTCGCTGCAGGGCGTGGGCGCCGCCATCGCCTCGCCCACCGCGCTCGCGCTGATCGCCACCAACTTCGCCGAGGGGCAGGCCCGCAACCGCGCCTTCGGGGTGTACTCGGCGGTGGCGGCGGGCGGTGGTGCGATCGGGGTGCTGGCGGGCGGCATGCTCACCACCTGGCTGTCCTGGCGGTGGGTGTTCTTCGTCAACGTGCCGATCGCCATCGCCATCGCGCTGCTGGCCCCGCTCTACATCAACGAGTCCGAGCGGCGCCCAGGTCACTTCGACCTGGTCGGCGCGTTCACCGCCACCCTGGGCACGGCCTGTCTGGTGTTCGGCTTCATCCGCGCCTCCGAGCACGGCTGGACGAACGCCTG
This sequence comes from Kitasatospora cystarginea, assembly GCF_039533515.1. Lineage (NCBI taxonomy): Bacteria > Bacillati > Actinomycetota > Actinomycetes > Kitasatosporales > Streptomycetaceae > Kitasatospora > Kitasatospora cystarginea. The sequence continues at coordinate 163,453 of NZ_BAAATR010000006.1, forward strand.
GACGCTCACCGCGTTCGCCGCCGCGCTGGTGCTGCTGCCGTACTTCCTGCTGCACGAGCGGCGCACCGCGCAGCCGATCACGCCGCTGCACCTGTTCCGTGACCGGAACCGGTCCGGCAGTTACGCGATGATGCTCTCCCTGGCCGCCGCGATGTTCAGTGTGTTCTTCTTCATCACCCTGTTCGTGCAGGACGTCCTCGGGTTCAGTCCGCTCCGGGCCGGCTTCGCCTTCCTGCCGATCAGCGTGGCGATCGTGATCGCCGCGCAGACCGCGGCCCGCAACCAACTGCGCTTCGGCGCCAAGCCGTTCCAGGTCACCGGCGCGCTGCTGGTGACGGGCGGGGTCCTCTGGCTCACCCGGATATCCCCCACCAGCGGCTACGCCGACGGGGTGCTCGGCCCGACGCTGCTGTTCGGCTTCGGCATGGGCTCGCTCTTCGTCCCGATGATGCTGACCGCCGTCTCCGGAGTGGCCCCGTACGAGACCGGGGCGGCCACCGGCACCCTCAACGCCACCCAGCAGGTGGGCGGTTCGCTGGGCCTGTCCATCCTGGTGACCGTCTTCGGCACGGCAAGCCGCCACGAGGCCGTCCGGCAGGCCGTCGAACTGCTGCGCAACGGCACCCCGCTGCAGTCGGCGCAGTTCCGGGCGACCGGCCGGCTGCCCGCGCCGTACGCCCAGCAGGTCCTGGTGCACGGCATCGCGAGCGCGTTCACCGCGGGGCTGATCTTCGCCGTACTCGCCGTACTGATCGCGCTGTTCGCGATCCGGGTCCGTCCCCACCCCGGCCCGCCGGCCCGGCGGCGGTAAGCCGACACCCAGTGCTCGGGCGCCGTTCATCCCCGCACGGTGGTGGGCGTACCCGGCCGCTTGTCAGGCTGCGGTCAGGCCGTGGCAGGGCAGCGGCCGGCCGTCACTGAAGCGTCACTTGAGGGGGAGGACATGGCCGTACGGACTCGACCGCGCGCGGCCGCGCTGGCCGGACTGCTCGTGGCCGTGGCGCCGTTCACCATGGGTGCGGCGCAGCCCGGCCCGGCGGTGGACACGGGCCGCGCGGACCTGGCGGCGAGCCTGCCGCTGGGGTCGAAGGACCTGCCGGAGACCCGCAGCACGCAGCGGCTGGCCGCCGGGGTGGCGCTGACCACGATCGTCCGGGGCCGGGTCGCGCCGGGCGACCACTGGACGGTGGACGTGGCGATCCCGGCCGGTGAACTGCCGCCCTCACCCGACCCGGACGCCCCGTCCTCGGTGCTCGGCACCAGGGACGCGGCCACCGCCGTCGCGGCGCGGCTGACCGCGGCGGGCTACCGGCCGTCGGTGGTCGAGGAGAGGAACCCGGCCTACGCCGACCTCCCGGCCGGAACACAGGGGTTCACCGTCCAGGTGGGCCGCTTCCCCGACCCGGCGGGCGCGAACGCGCTGGTGAAGAAGCTGAAGCCGCTGGGCTTCAAGGGCGTCGGAACGTTCAGCGGCGGCGAGCGGACCCAGACCGACGGGCCCTGGGTGCTGCACGAGCTGGTGATCGACCCGCACCGGTTCACCGGCCGGATCGAGGAGTTCCACGGCGACAGCCAGACCGGGCGCCGCACCACCTCCGAACTCGCCGCGCTGGGCGGCGCGCTGGCGGCGGTCAACGGCGGCTACTTCGTCATGGACCCGGCCGCCGGGGCACCCGGCCAGCCGATCGGCGCCGTGGTCGAACACGGGAGGCTGCTCCACGAGGCGACCGGCGGGCGGATCGCCGCGATCCTGCGCGACGGCGGCAGACGGGTCGAGTTCACCGGGCTGCGCACCACCCTCCTGCTCCGCCTGCGGGGCGGTACCCACACCGTGGCCGGCCTCAACCGCTCCCCCGGCCTGATCCCCAACTGCGGCCAGCCCGGCGACCGGCCCAGCCCCGCACCCCTGATGGACGTCACCTGCACCAAACCGGACGAGACCGTCGTCCTCACCCCCGAGTACGGCTCCGCTCCCCCGGCCGGCCCCGGCGCCCAGGCGGTCCTCGACCCCGCCGGGACCGTGGTCTCGGTCGGCCCGCGCGACGGCAGGCCGGTCCCGGCCGGTGACACCGTGGTGCAGTCGATCGGCACCGAGGCCGACTGGCTCACCGGCAACCTACCGGTGGGCAGCCGCGTCTCCCTGGAGGGCACGGTGACCGACGGCCAGGGGCACGAGGTCCGCTTCGGCCCGGACGACTCCGTGATCGCGGGCGGCCCGAAGCTGCTCACCGGGGGCACCCCGGACATCCGCCCGGTCGCCGACGGCCTGGTCCACCCCGGTGATCCGTCCTACTTCTACGGCTGGGGCGTGCGCCGCAACCCGCGCACCGCCATCGGCACCGACCGCGCCGGGCGGATCATCCTGTTCCAGGCCGACGGCCGCCGGCCCGGCTACAGCCAGGGTCTCTCCCTGGACGAGGAGGCCGGGGTGCTGCGCGCCTTCGGCGCCACCGACGCGATGAACCTCGACGGCGGCGGCTCCTCCGCGATGTACACCGCCCGCACCGGCCTGGTCGGCCGTCCCTCCGACCCGACCGGTGAACGCCCGGTCGGCAACGCCCTGCTCGTCCTGCCGTCGGCGGCGCGCCGCTGACGGCGGCTCCGCAGCCGGGCCCCGCGCCCGGTCCGGGACCGGTCGGCTCCGCGCCCTTGTCCGCCGGCTCCGCCCCGGCTGGCCGGAGCGGTTGCCCTCGACCAGGTCGAGGGCCCTACGGTCGGCGGCCATGGTAACTCTCGAAACCGCCCGGACCGCCCCGGACCGGGCGGCCCTTCCTCGTGCGTATCTCGTCTGGCTGGCCGGTACCCGGGCCTCGCTGGTGGGGGACGCGGTCCTGTACTTCGCGCTCGGCTGGGCGGCCAGCGCCCACGGCGGCGGGACGGGCGCGCTGGTGCTGACCGGCATCACGCTTTCGCGCACCGTGCTCCTGCTGCTGGGCGGCGCCGTCGGCGACCGGTTCGGTGCCCGACGGGTGATGATCGCCGGGGATGCCGTGATGCTCGCGGTGACGGTGCTGCTTGCACTGGCTGGCCCGCGCCTTGCTCCGTCGCCCTGGCTGCTGACGGCGGTGGCCGCCGTGATCGGGACGGTCGACGCGTTCTACCTCCCGGCCAGCGCGTCGATGCCCGCCCGCCTGGTGGCGCGGCCGCAGCTGCCTCGGGCGCTGGCCCTGCGGCAGGCCGGCGGCCAGGTCGCCTCGCTACTCGGGGCGCCGCTCGGCGCGGTACTGGTCGCGGCCGCCGGGCTGACCGGGGCCGCCGCGATCGACGCGGTGACGTTCGCGCTCGTTCTCGCGGTGCTGCTCCGGATCCGGCCGGGCGCCGACGCCGAACCCCCGTCCCGGGAGGGGAACCTGCTCACGGCGGCCGTCGACGGCGTACGGCTCGCCGCCACGGACCCGGTGCTCCGGCCCGCGCTGCTGCTGACGGCGGTGGCGGCGGGCTTCCTGCTCCCGGTGGTGTCGCTGCTGAACCCGCTACTGGCCCGCGAACACGGCTGGGGCGCCGGGAGCGCCGGGCTGGTCGCCGGCGGCCAGAGCCTCGGAACGCTCACCGTGGCGCTTCTGGTCGCACGGCGCGGCACCGTGAACCGGGTGGGCGTGGGCGCGGCGCTCGGTCTGTGCGGGGCCGCGCTTGGCACCGCGGCGCTGGCCACCGCCCCGACCGCCGCGGTCGCGGTGCTCGGAGGGGTCGCGGTCGGCACGGGCTCCGGAATGTTCGCCTGCCACATCGGCCCGCTGGTACCGGCCAACGTCCCGGCGACCCACCTGAGCCGGGTGCAGGCGCTGCTGACCCTGGTACAGAGCCTGGCACTGGTCCTGGCCAACAACGCACTCGGCGCCCTCGCCGACACCGCGGGCGCCGTCACGGCCACCGCGCTGTGCGCAGCCGCCGTGTGCGCGGCCGGAGTTGCGGGGATCGCCTCGAAGCCGATCCGCCGCCTGCGACTGGAGCGGGCGGCGGACGGATAGCTTGGACCGGCCGGCAACTGCCCGCGGCGTCGCGCTCCCTGTCGCCGGCCGGTCCCGGTGCACGTCGGCGCCGCGCTCGAACACCGGTCGCACGTCGCGCAGTTGCCGGGCGGATCGGCCAACCACCGGCTGCCGCCCGGCCTTCGGTGAAATGATTCCGCCCATGGACTACCAGGACTGCGCGGATCGCCTCACGGAGCTCTACGGATACCGTCCCGAGGAGCGGGAGGCGCTGTTCCGGAACCTTCCGGCGCTGCTCGGGGCGCTCGGCCACCCGGAGCGCGAGCTGCGCGGGATGCTGGTGGTCGGGACCAACGGCAAGGGCTCGACCAGCGCGTTCGCGGTGTCGGCGCTGACCTCGACCGGGGCGCGCGCGGGCAGCATGCCGAGCCCGCATCTGCAGGAGCCCCGGGAACGGATCCGGGTGAACGGCGTTCCGGTCACCCGCGAGGAGTACACGGCGGCGTTCACCGAGGTCCGCGAGGCGATCGGCCGGCACGGCCTTCCCGTCACCGCGTCGGGCATGTGCTCGGCGACCGCCGCGGCGCACTTCCGACGGGCCGGGGTGGAGCTGGCGGTCGCCGAGGCGAGCATCGGCGGGCGCTGGGCGGCAGCCAGGTTCCTCGACCTCGACGTCAAGGTGGTCACCGGGATCGCACTCGACCACACCGAGTTGCTGGGCGACTCCCTGGCCCTGATCGCAGAGGCCAAGGTCGGAGTGGTGCGCGACGGTGAACACGCCGTCCTGGGCCGGATCCCGCCCGAGGCGGCCGAAGCGGCCGAACGGATGCTCGCCAAGCGGGCGGGCCTGTCGGTGTGGCGGATGGACCAGGAGATCCGGTACACCGTCCACCCCGCCCCGGACGCCTCGGGGCCGCTGGTCGACGTCACCACCCCGCGCGCCGTGCACCGCGGCCTGCCCTGCCCGCTGCCCGGCGCGCACCAGCACCACAACCTGGCCCTGGCGGTGGCGGCCGTGGACGCGCTGGCCGACCGCGGGCACGTCCAGGACCTCGACGACGAACGGCTGCGTAGGGCACTGGCCGCCACCCGGTGGCCCGGCCGGCTCGAACTCCTCACCGAGGCCCGGCTGGACGACTGGACGGGCCGGGTGCTGCTCGACGGTGCCACCAACCCCCAGGGCGTCGCCACCGTCGCCCCGGAGATCCTGCGGCAGGCAGAACGCGGGAGCGGGCGCACCGTGCTGGTCTTCGCCGCGATGCGGGGCAAGGACGTGGACGGCATGCTCGCCCCGCTGCCCGAACACTGGCCCGTAGTCATCACCCGCACCGGGGCCGCCGAGGCGGCCGACCCGGACGCCCTGCGGGCCCGTCTCGCCCCGGGCCGGCGAACCTCCTCCGTCACCGCCCCGGACGCCGCCGCCGCACTGCGCCGGGCCGCCGAACTCGCCGGTCCCGACGGCCTGATCGTGGTGCTTGGCTCACTCCGCCTGGTCGGTGAGACCCGTACCGCACTCGGCCTGCCGCCGGCCTGACCGGATGGCGAGCAGCCCCGTCCCCGACGGTGGGACGGGGCCCGGCGCACCACTGCGCCGTCCAGCGCGGCCTGAAGTTCCTTGTCCAGCGCCGGTGTCGCAGGTGCCGCCGGTGCCGCCCCGCAGTAGGAGGGCTGGCTGAAACCCGCTCAGGGACGGCCGGGAAGCACCGGTTCGCGGGCGGGCGCTTGATTTGTCGCAGTCCTCGGAGGCGGTCGATAGGGTGCCGGGCATGAGTTCCTCCCTCCGTCTGAAGAAGATCACCCCGGACGACGTGGAGGCCGCCTGCAGCCTGCGGGTGCGCCCCGACCAGGAGGGGCTGGTGGCCCCGGTGGCCCGGTCGCTGGCCGAGGCGTACGCGCAGCCGGAGACGGCCTGGCCCCGGCTGGTCTTCGACGGCGAGCGGCTGGTGGGCTTCGTGATGGCCTTCTTCGACGTCCGCTTCGATCCGGACGATCCCAAGGACGTGCCCAGGTCCGGGCTCTGGCGACTGAACATCGCCGCCGGTGAACAGGGCCGCGGATACGGCCGGTTCGCGGTGGAGGCGGTGTGCGAGGAGATCCGCAGGCGCGGGCAGACCCGGGTGACGACGACCTGGGCGCCGGGCGAGCACGGGCCCGGCGAGTTCTACCGGCGGCTCGGATTCCGCCTGACCGGGGAGACCAGCGGCGACCAGGTGGTCGGCGAGCTGGACCTGGCCGCTCTCCGAGCCCGGTGACCGAGGGCGATCGGCCCGCGCGGAGCACCGCCACCCCGACGACCGGTGCCGGCGGCCAGCCGGACCTGGACGAGATCGAGGCGCGCTTCACCGCCCTCGTCGAGGGCCGGCTGAGCCGGGACGAGGCCGACCGCTGGGCCGGGCGCTGGCTCGCCGACGACGGTCTCGTCTGGGACGAACTGCCCTACTGGGCCCTGGACTTGCTGCACGGCATCGATCTGCCGGCCGGCCCGGACGGTGGGCATCTGCACGGCGACGGCCAACTGCGTTGCCGGCTCGCGGAGTTCCGGGTACGCCGAGGCGGTTCCGACAGCCCGTCAGGAGTCCTGGTCCGCCTGGCCCCGCTCGAGGACGGCGACCAGAGCGCGTAGGCCCGCCAGGATCTCGGCGGCGGACGGTGCGCCGTCCGGGTCGGTGAGCGACTGCATCATGACCCCCGAGAGCAGGGCCATCTGCACCGCCCCGAGGGTGCGCGTCGCGGTCTCCGGGACGGCGTCCTCGGGAGTGCCCAGCAACCCTGCGGTCACGCCCCGCCGCCCCTCGGCCTGGCCGGCGGCGATCTGCCGGCGCAGCCCCGGCGAGTGCTCGGCCTGGACGAAGGCCTCGACACTGGCGACCCAGAGCACGCGATGGGTGTCGAAGGTCCGGATGATCTGCGCCCAGGTGGCCTCGTACTGCTCGGCCGGGGTGGCGGCCGGGTCCACCGCTCCGGCCACCGCGCGGCCGATCTCCATGCCCCACTCGTCGATGGCCTGGAGCAGGGCGGCGTTCAGCAGCTCCTCCCGGGAGCCGAAGTGGTAACCGATGGCGGCCATGCTGACCCCGGCGGCCGACGCGATGTCACGGACGGTCGTGCGCGCATAGCCCTTGCCCTGCAGACACTGCTTGGCCCCGGCGAGTAGATCCTCACGGTTTCCCATGGCCCGGATGATACCCGGGAGGTCGCACAGATGCATCAGACATTCGTCTTAGGCAGGCGCCTTGCGCATTTGCCCAAATCGCCGCTACGGTTGCGGCACGGACGGGAACCGACACCGGACACCGGGGGGAAATCATGAGCCACACCGCAGCACCGCAGCCGATCGACCACGTACGCGCCGAGCTGGACCTCGCCGGCCGCCGGCTCTCCTACCTCGACTTCGGCGGCCCCGGCCGCCCGCTGCTCGCGCTGCACGGCCATCTGTCGGAGGGCCGGACCTTCGCCGCGCTGGCCCGCGCACTGGCCCCGCAGTGGCGGATCATCGCCCCCGACCTGCGCGGCCACGGCGACTCGGACCGGACGGCGGACTACTCCCGCGAGGGCTACATAGCGGATGTCGTCGCCCTGATCGAACACCTCGGGCTCGGACCGCTCCCCGTACTCGGCCACTCCGGCGGCGCCATCACCGCGTACCAGCTCGCCGCCCGGCACCCGCACCTGGTCAGCGCGCTGATCAACGAGGAGGGTGCGGCCGCCATCCCGACCGGGGGCCCGAGCCCGCTCGCCTTCGTGCTCGGCTTTCCCTACACGGCGCCGACCCGCGAGGCCCTGCTGGACGCGCTCGGCCCGGTGGCGGGGCCGATGATCGGCGGCAATCTGCGCCGACTCCCCGACGGCAGCTGGCGCCTGCCCTTCCATCCGCAGGACACCGTCTCCTCCGAGGAGCAGGTGCACGGTGACCACTGGGACGAGTGGCTGGCCGGCGACTGCCCGGCGCTGCTGGTCACCGGAACCCGACTGCCTTGTGTCGACGGCGAGTTGGCGCGAGCCATGGCGGAACGCCGGCCCGGCACCCAGCACGTCGCTCTGGACACCGACCACTTCGTCCACGACGGCGACCCGGTGGGCTTCGCCGGGGCCGTCCGCGAGTTCCTGGAGTCGCTCCAGGCGTGAGCGCCTGCGCCCGCCGATGGGTGCAGGGCATCGGCGGGCGCTCGCCGGTCGCCGGTCGCCGGTCACCGGTCACATGCGCCCGTCGCCCGACGGGCGCACCCACCCGGCCCGCCGCAGCGACGGGGAGGCCGCTCCGGGGGGTGCGGCGGGCCGGGTGGATCCTCCCGGTACCGCGCACCGGGGGGCTGGGGCGTCGCCGGGCGTAGGGGCCCGGCGGCTGATGGGGGCAGGTCAGTGGCTGCCCGCCTCCGGGGAGACGATGGTGTTGCCGGTCACCGAGCCCGCCGCACCGTCGATCGTGACCAGGTGGCGCACGCCGTCGGGACCGAGCACCTCGACCGCCCAGGCGCTGCCGCCGCCCTGCTGGCCGACCGCCCGAAGCGTGTCCGCCTTGCCACCGGGGACGGCGGCGACGGCCTTGGCGAGTGCCTGGTCCGCCGGGACGGCCGGGAGCGGCGCGGGCGCGAGGTCGGCCGGCTCGCCACCGTAGCCGGCGCCGTCACGGCCGGCTCCGTCCTGGCCGCCCTGGCCGGTCCACCCGTGGTCGTGGCCGTGCGAACGCCCGCCGCCCTTGCCCTCGCCGCCCTTGCTCTCGCCATCCTTGCCCTCGCCGTCACGCCCCGCGTGCTCGTGCCCGGCGGCGAAGTGGCCGTGCCGGCCGCCCTCGTGCTCCATCCCGTGGTGGACCACCGCGGCGGCACCGACACCGGCGACACCCAGCACGGCCACCGCCGCGCCCAGGGCCACCAGCCGGGGACGGCGGCGCTTCGGCAGCCGCAGGTACCGGTCCCGGAGCGACGCCTTGGTCGCGGCCTCGCCGGTCGCGGGGGTCTCGGCGGAATCGAACGACTCCGGGGGGACGGACTGGGACATACTGGCATTCCTCCTCACGGCTGCCGGCCCCTCGCCGGCCGCAACGGCGCTCAGCATGGCCACGCATTGCTGAAGCCAGCCTGAAGCATCCTGAAGACCGCTTCAGCCGCCACCGAAACCGGTGTGCGACCCTGGACCGCGTGCGCGTACTGGTGGTGGAGGACGAGAAGCGGCTGGCCCAGGCCCTGCAGCGGGGTCTGCAGGCCGAGGGTTTCACCGTGGACGTCGCCCACGACGGGAACCAGGGGCTGTGGCTGGCCGTCGAACGCGACTACGACGTGATCGTGCTCGACATCATGCTGCCCGGGCTCAACGGCTACCGGGTCTGCGCCCGCCTGCGTGCGGCCGGGAACGAGACGCCGATCCTGATGCTCACCGCCAAGGACGGCGAGTACGACGAGGCGGAGGCACTGGACACCGGCGCCGACGACTACCTCTCCAAGCCGTTCTCGTACGTGGTCCTGGTCGCCCGGCTGCGGGCGCTGCACCGCCGGACCGGCCGCCGCCTCCCGCAGACGCTCGCCCTCGGCGACCTGGTGATCGACCCGGCGCGCCGTTCCTGCACCCGGAACGGGGCCGACGTCCGGCTCACCGCACGGGAGTTCGCGGTACTCGAGTACCTCGCCCGCCGGGCCGGCGAGGTGGTGCCCAAGCGCGAGATCCTGGACCAGGTCTGGGACTCGGCCTTCGAGGCGGACCTCAATCTCGTCGAGGTGCACGTCAGTGCCGTCCGCCGCAAGATCGACACGGCCTTCGGGCGCTCGGCCCTGGAGACCGTCCGCGGTGCCGGCTACCGCCTGGCGGCCGACGGTGGCTGAGCTCCTCACCGGCCGGAAGGCATCCCACCGGGACACGGACAGCCGGGCCGAACCCCGCACGGAGAGCCGCTCCGGCAACCCGCACGCCGAGGCCCGTACACGCACGGAGAGCCGCTCCGGCGACCCGCACGCCGAGGCCCACACCCGTGCAGACAACCGCGCGCACGCTTCGCCGCGCTCGCGAGGCTGACCCGGTGCCGAGGATCCGCCTGAACCTCCCGCGCGTCCTGCGCGTCCTGCGCACCCTCCGCCGCCTGTGGCCCGCCTCCGTCCGGGCCAGGGCGACCGTCGGCGCCACCGCGGTCGCCGCGGTCGCGCTCGGTGCGGGCGCCTTCGCCCTGCTCGCCATCCTGCACGCCAACCTGAGCCGCAACGCCGAGCGCGCCGCCGTCCAACAGGCCGACACCGTCGCGCAGTTGGCCGCCCAGGGCCGGCTGCCCGACCTGGTGCCGCTGGCCCACGGAGCCGACTTCATCCAGGCCGTGGACGCGAGCGGCCGGGTGGTGGCCGCCAGCCAGAACCTGGCGGGCAAGCCGCCCGTGACCGACCTCCGCCCGGCCGACGGCACCCTGCGGACCACCTGGTCCGGCGAACCGGTGGACGACGACCACGACCAACGCCTGGTCGCCGTCACCACCCCCACCCCCACCGGCCCGCTCACCATCTACACCGGAACCTCGCTGCGCGCGGCCGACGCCGCCGACGAGATCACCAAGGCCGCGCTCGCCGTCGGCCTGCCACTGCTGCTCGGCACCGTCGCGTGGGTCACCTGGTGGGTCACCGGCCGGGCGCTGCGCCCGGTCGAGGCGATCCGCGCCGAGGTCGCCGACATTACCGAGCACCGGCTGCACCGCCGGGTCCCGGTCCCGGCCGCCGAGGACGAGATCGCACGCCTGGCCCGCACCATGAACGCCACGCTGGACCGGCTGGAGGAAGCGGGCGCCCGCCAGCGCCAGTTCATAGCGGACGCCTCACACGAACTCCGCAGTCCGATCACCGTGCTGCGCACCCAGCTCGAGGTCGCCATGGCCCACCCGGACCCGGCGCTCTGGCCCGACCTGGTCAAGGACGCGCTCGAGGACACCGTCCGCCTCCAGGACCTGGCCTCCGACCTGCTGCTGCTCGCCCGGATGGACGCCGCCGACCCCGTCAAGACCCACCCACTCGACCTGGCCGAACTCTGCCGGGCGACCGTCGCCGCCCGCCACGGCGACCGGATCACCGTCCGGACCGAGCTCCAGCCGGACATCACCGTGACCGGCAACCGCAGTTGGCTCACCCGGCTGCTCACCAACCTGCTGGACAACGCCCAGCGCCACGCCGAGCGAGAGATCCGGCTGACCCTGCGCACCGGCCCCGACGGCACCGCCGTCCTGGAGGTGCGCGACGACGGCCCCGGCATCCCGGACGCCGACCGCGACCGCGTCTTCGAACGCTTCACCCGCCTCGACGACGCCCGCAGCCGCGACCACGGCGGCACCGGCCTCGGCCTCGCCATCGCCCGCGACATCGCCGCCCACCACTGCGGCACCCTCACCGCCGAGCCCTCCCCCCGCGGCGCCCTCCTGGTGGCCCGCCTCCCGCTCGGCTAGAGCACCCCGACCGGACGGTCGCCCGCGCCACCCCGTCCGGCCCGGCCGGACGGCAGGGCCGCCTGCCGGGCCGGTTCGGAACTCAGACGCCGACCGCCTCCGCCATCTCCTCCTCTTCCTCCGCGACCTTCGAGTCCAGCTCATCGGCCTGCGCCCGCTCCAGCGGCACCCGGGCCGCCGGGGCCGACGCCGCCCGCTGCCGACGCTCGTGGACGCCGGCGACGGCCAGCATCACCAGGCCCGCCGCGAACCACAGCGCCAGCGAGAGCACCCGGCCGCCGAGTCCCGCGCCGCCGTCGAAGTAGAGGATGCTGCGCGCGCCCTCCACGAACCCGGCGCCGTTCCAGAAGGAGTGCAGCGCACCGAAGAAGCCGTTCTGCAGCTCGGGCTCGTAAATCCCGCCGGACGTGGTGAAGTTGAGCATCACGAAGAGCACCATCAGGGTCAGCGTGGTCCAACGCTTGAGGAAGGTGTGCAGGCCGGTACCGACCGCGACGATGCCCGCCGAGTACAGCCAGCCGAGCGCCCAGACCGCGACACGGTGGTGGTCGACGACGTGGAACAGCGGGCCCGCGGTGGCGATCCCGATCACGCTGACCGCCAGTGAGGTCACCAGGCCGACCAGCGCCCGGACCCACGTGCTCACCGCCGCGCCCGCCGCGCCGATCACCGCCACGCTGCCGTACGAGCCGATGCTCAACGCGACCAGCAGGAAGAAGATCCCCTGGCCGGTCGGATCGCCGGCGGCGAGCGGCGCCACGTCGGTGACGGCGAGCGGTGCGCCCTGCTTGCTCGCGACGGTCTGGAAGACCGTCTCGGCGGCGATCGCGGAGGTGTCGGAACCGGCCTTGGCGACCAGCAGTTCAGGGTGCCTCGGGCTCGGGACGAACGCCCCGGCCAGCTCCCGGTCGCGGAGCTGCTGCTCGGCGCTCTGCCGGTCGGGCAGCGTGGTGACGTCGAGGCCGTCGCCGGCCCGGTCCTTGACGGTCTGGCCCAGCACCTGGACCTGCGGTGTGGTGCCGACCACGGCGACCTTCAGATGGTGCGGCTCGGGCTGGTGGAAGGCGCCCTGGTAGGCGAGCGCCATGCCCAGGCACATCAGCAGCGGGGTGAGCAGGTGCACGGCGATGTGCTGGAGGCTTCGGCGCAGGCCCGGGGTGCTCTGCCCGGCAGCGGTCGGCGCGGTGGTGGGACCGGTGCGTGCGGCCCGGTGGGTAGTGGTCATGGTCCGTGCGGTCCTTCTCGTCCGTCTCACAAGCGACCCGTCAAGTCGGGAAACCAAGTCGGCAGGCCAAGCCAGGGAACCAAGTTGGTAAATGCAACTATCAGGGCAAAAAGGTTGGTAAATGCAACCCATCTGGATGTACTATACAACCGTGAACGAGAAATCCCAGTCCTCCTCCCGCGAGGAATCCCTCCGGTCGATCCAGCGCGAGCTCACCGCGTTCGCCCGGCGCGCCCGCAGCCGGGCTGCGGAGCTGCACCCCGAGCTGTCCCTGGTCGCCTTCAGCATGCTCGACCTGATGACCGAGCGCGGCGGCTGCCGGGGTGCCGATCTGGCCGCGTACTTCATGCTCGACAAGTCGACGGTCAGCCGCCAGGTCGGCGCCCTGGAGAAGCTCGGCTACCTGGTCCGCGAGACCGACCCCGAGGACCACCGCGGCCAGATCCTGCGCCCCTCCCCCACCGGCCTGGAGGCCATGCGCGTGGCCTACGAACGCCGCCGCGCCGCCTTCTTCGACCGCCTCGCAGACTGGGACGACGCGGACATCGCCCAGTTCGCCGCCTACCTGGAGCGCTACAACTCCGCCTTCTGACCGGCCCGGCCGCCGTTCAAGCACCGCAACCCGGCCATCCGACCCGCCCCGGCGGCCGTTCAGACGTCACGACTCGCGACCCGCCCCGGCCCGGCCGTCGTTCAGCAGCACCGCCGCACCCGTGAACCGGCCGGCCGCCAGGTCCTCGAGCGCCTCGGCCGCCTCGGCCATGGCGTACCGCTGGAGGTGCACCACCGGCGGGTGGGCGGCCACCTCGGCCAGGTAGGCCCGGCCGTCCGCCCTGGTGTTGGCGGTGACGCTGCGCACCGTCCGCTCCTGGAACAGGTGCCGCCGGTAGTTGAGCACGGGCACGTCCGTGAGGTGGATCCCGGCGATCGACAGGGTCCCGCCCCGATCCAGCGCCTCCAGCGCGACCGGCACCAGCGCCCCGACCGGCGCGAACAGGATCGCCGAGTCCAGCGGCTCGGGCGAGCCCGCGTACGCCTCCTGTGCCGACGCCGCGCCGAGCTCCAGCGCCAGCCGCCGCGCCTCCTCGCCCCGGGTGAAGACGTGGACCCTCGCACCCCGGGCCAGCGCGAGCTGCGCGGTCAGATGCGCGGAGGCGCCGAAGCCGTAGATGCCGAGCCGTCCCCCTGGCGGCAGTTCGGCCCGCTCCAGCGCGCGGTACCCGATGATGCCGGCGCAGAGCAGCGGCGCGAACTCCTCGTCCGGGATGCCGGGCGGCAGCCGGTAGACGTAACGGCTGTCGGCCACGGTGAGACCGGCGTACCCGCCGTGCAGGTCCCAGCCGGTGTACCGGGAGTGCGGGCACAGGTTCTCCCGCCCGGTGCGGCAGAACCGGCACAACCCGCAGGTCCGCGCCAGCCAGGCGACCCCGACCTTGTCCCCCGGCACCACCCCCGTCACCCGGGGCCCGGCCCGGACCACCCGGCCGACGATCTCGTGGCCCGGCGTGCACTCCGGCAGGTGCGTCGGCAAGTCCCACTCGACCAGGTGGAGGTCGGTCCGGCACACCCCGCACACCGAGACCTCCACCACCACTCCGTACGGCCCCGGCTCCGGCACCTCGCGTGCCACCCACCGCAGCCCCCGGTCCATCACCCATGCCCCCGTCCGGCCCGCGCCGCTCATCTACCGCTCCTCCCGCTCGACGGCCCCTCACCTCCGTCATACCGCTCCCGGATCCGTCGCAAGCGGGAAGCGGTTCAGCGCACGGTGACGCGGACGGTCTTGGTGGCCAGGACGCAGCGCTCTCCCGGCTCCTGCGGCCGTTCGCAGGCCACAGTGTCGCGATAGGTCCAGGTCAGCGTGGTGGTGCCGGCACCGACGGCGGTATGGGCGGTGGTGACCTGCGCGGGGCAGCCGGCCGCTGGCGGCGGGCCGGAGCAGGTGCTCCTGGCCACCTCGGCGCCGTTCCGGATGACGTGCGCGTCGCCCGGGCTGGTGAAGTACCAGGCGTGCGAAACGGCCCCGCGCGTCTCCGACACCGTGAAGGCCTGCCCGACGGAGAGTTGCATCTCGCTCTCCGGAAACACCGCCCGGTGGTCCGCGATCTGGGCCTCGGGCAGGTTGACGACGATCGCCGGCCGGTGCGCGGAGGACGAGCCACAGGCCGTTGCCGCCAGCAGGAGCACGGCAGCGGCCGCCATGGCCGTCGCGTTCCGGGTCAGGCCGCTCATCGCGCTCTCCGTCGCCGCCGGAGCCCGCCCGCCACATCGGCGGCCCGGCGGGCGAACGGTTCCTCGGGGCCGGATCCCGGCGGATTCCGGAGCTCGCCGCCCGCCGTCTCCGGCCCGTGACCGGCCTGGTCGAGGTGCCGGCCACGGGCCCTCGAGGCCCTCCGGTCCATGGTGAAATCCGCCATCGGTGCTCCCCCGGTTGTTCGTAATCTCGCGCAAACCCCTGCACAGACGTCGGAGCGGTGCACCCGGTTCCACCCGTGGGCGCCGATCGGATGCGGGGGCGACGCCGCGTTCCCGGCCGTCGAACCGGGCCCGGACGACCGACGGGAACGGCCGTCCCCGCAGGATCCGCCCGGCCCACCCGTCCCGGACGCGGCGTCCGGCTTCCGGCTTCCGGTGATCCGGGTGCCCGTGAGCGGGCCGGACCGGCCCCGGTAGGCTGCGGGCTGCCCGTGCGACCTGCACGGACCGCCGCGCCGGACCACCACCAGAGGAGCAGCCCGTTGGCCACCGCCACGCCCCCCGTGCCGCCCGGACCGACGGACCCCGCCAACCCCGCGGACCCCGCGAACGGCGACCAGCCGGTGACCGTGGTCGGGATCGGCGCGGACGGCTGGGCCGGGCTGGCCGAGCCGGCCCGTGCGGCACTGCGCGCGGCGGACACCGTGATCGGCGGCCCTCGCCAACTGGACCTGCTCCCGGCCGAGGTCACCGCCGTCCGCCTGCCCTGGCCCTCGCCGCTGCGTCCGGCCGTCCCCGGGCTGCTCGCCGAGCACTCGAAGCGGCGCCTGGCGGTACTGGCCAGCGGCGATCCGATGTTCTACGGCATCGGCCGCGCCCTCGCCGAGACGGTCGGCCCCGAGCGTCTGCGGGTGCTGCCGCACCCCTCCTCCGTCTCGCACGCCTGTGCCCGGCTCGGCTGGCCGCTGGAGGACACCGAGGTGGTCAGCCTGGTCGGTCGGCCGCTGGACTCGCTCGGCCTCGCCCTGCACCCGGGCCGCCGGCTGCTGGTGCTCAGCGCGGACGCCGGTACGCCCGCCGCCGCCGCCGCGCTGCTCACCGAACGCGGCTACGGCCCCAGCCGGTTGCGCGTGCTGGAGCAGCTGGGCGGGCCGCAGGAGCGGCAGTTGGACGGCCGCGCCGAGGACTGGCCGCACCAGCCGGGCGCCGCGCTCAACCTGATCGCCGTCGAGTGCGCGCCCGCACCCGGCGCACCCCGCGGTTCGCTGGTGCCCGGACTGCCGGACGACTCGTACGAATCCGACGGACAGTTGACGAAGCGTCACATCAGGGCGGCGACCCTGGCCTCGCTCGCTCCACTGCCGGGCGAGTTGCTGTGGGACGTCGGCGGCGGGTCGGGCAGCATCGCGATCGAATGGCTGCGCGCGCACCGCTCCTGCCGGGCCGTCAGCGTGGAGCGCGACCCGGTGCGGGCGGAGCGGATCGCCCGCAACGCGGCCGCGCTCGGGGTGCCCGGGCTCAGGGTGGTGACCGGCCGCGCACCCGAGGCGCTGGACCAACTACCCACCCCCGACGCGGTGTTCATCGGCGGCGGGCTCACCGCGCCCGGTCTGCTGGAGACCTGCTGGAACGCGCTGCCGCCGGGCGGACGGCTGGTCGCCAACACCGTCACGCTGGAGTCGGAGGCCCTGCTGACCGAGTGGTACCGCAGGCACGGCGGCGAGCTGCTGCGGCTGGCGGTCGCCCACGCCGTACCCGTCGGCTCCTTCACCGGCTGGCGGCAGGCGATGCCGGTGACGCACTGGTCGGTGGTCAAACCCGCCACGGAGCAGCCCGAAACCCACCCCGAGAAGCAGGGAGAGCCCACGCCATGACCGTCCACTTCATCGGAGCCGGTCCCGGCGCCGCCGACCTGATCACCCTGCGCGGCCAGCGGATCCTCGCCGCCAGCGGGGTGTGCCTGTACGCGGGCAGCCTGGTGCCGCGCGAACTGCTCGCCGAATGCCCGTCGGACGCCCGGCTGGTCGACACCGCCAACCTGAACCTGGACCAGATCGTCGCCGAGATGGTCCGCGCCCACGAGGAGGGCCTGGACGTGGCCCGGCTGCACTCGGGCGACCCGTCGGTGTTCAGCGCGGTGGCCGAGCAGATGCGGCGCCTGGACGCGGCGGGCATCCCGTACGAAGTCGTGCCCGGCGTACCGGCGTTCGCGGCCGCCGCGGCCGCCCTCAAGCGCGAACTGACGGTACCGACGGTCGGCCAGACGGTGATCCTCACCCGGGTCGCCCGGCAGGCCACCCCGATGCCGGAGGGCGAGGACCTCGCCACCCTCGGGCGCAGCGGCGCCCTGCTGGTGCTGCACCTGGCGGCGCGGTACGTGGACAGCGTGGTGGACGAGTTGCTGCCGCACTACGGCGCCGACTGCCCGGCAGCGGTGGTGGCCATGGCCAGCCGCCCGGATGAGCTGGTGCTCCGCGGCACCCTCGGCGACATCGCGGCCCAGGTCAAGGCGGCCGGAGTCCTGCGCACCGCCGTCATCCTGGTCGGCCGCACCCTCGGCGCGGAGCAGTTCCGCGACAGCCACCTCTACTCCCCGGAGCGCGAGCGGCCGCACGAGCCCTGCGGCGGCTAGTGCTGTGACCGATGATCTACCTCCCCCGCACGGGGGAGGTAGATCATCCACGGGCGCGATTTCGGCCCGGCGCCGCCCGAGGATGCTGGGTGTATGACGATCAGGACAATGAGCCTGTCCGACGCGACCAGAACCGTCGCCGAGCGGCCCCGGTAGGCGGCAGCTGATCCATCCCGGTGGTGATGCCGCCACCCGACTCTGCGAAGGCCGGACCCATGCACTACTTCATACGCCGGATGACCGGCACGGAGTGGCGGGAACTCCGCACGATCAGGCTGGAGGCGCTGCGCGATGCACCGACGGCCTTCAGTTCCTCCTACGACGACACCGCCGCCCTCCCCGACGGCGTCTGGCAGGAGCAGGCCGCCGTCGAGGCCACCTCCGAGGAGCGCGCCACCTTCATCGCCGCCGACGAAGCCGGAAACTGGGTCGGGCTCGCCGGTGTCGGGCCTCTCCCGGACATCCCGGATCACGTTCACGTCCACTCGGTCTACGTCTCCCCGAAGTACCGTGGCCCTGACGGCCCCGCCGCCGGCCTGATCAGGGCAAGCATCCGCCACGCCCAGGACCACACCGACGTACGCTGGTTGACCCTGGGTGTGCACGAGAGCAACGGGCGTGCGCTGGCCTTCTACCGGCGGCTCGGCTTCGAGGACACCGGCAAGATCGTCCCCTACGTCCTCAATCCGTCCGAGAAGCTCCTCATCCTGGGCTACCCGGACTTCCGGAGCTAGCCACGCCTACGCCGGGGAGCCATCAAGTGCGATCGCCCGGTTGAGGGTGAACATCGGGTTGGGGGCGCATGCTCGAAGATGCTCAACAGGTGATCTGACGGAGGGACAAAGTGGCGATCGAGGCCGAACTCAAGGCGCGCGTGCGCGACCCGGAGAGCGTCATGACGCGCCTGGAGGATGCTTATGGCCCGGGACGTCCAGAGGTGTACCAGGACACCTACTATGACGATCCGGCAGGTGGCCTGATGGGCGGCGATCGGGAACTACGGATCAGAACGGTGCACAGCACCGACGACACCCGAACCGTGATGACGTACAAGGGCACCCGAGTAGACGAGGCGTCCGGTTCCAAGCCCGAAGCGGAGACGCGCGTTGACGACGCCGCCGCGGCCCACGCCATTGTGCGGGGCCTGGGCTATGTGCCTGCGATCGCCTTCGAGAAGCGGTGCCGGAACTACAGCATCAAGGCAGACGGCCGTGACCTCCTGGCCACGCTCGTTCGAGTGCCGGAGATCGACGGCACGTTCATTGAGGTGGAGACGGTTGCAGCAACAGCTGACGATCTCCTGGCGTCCCTTGCTGTCGTGCGGTCGGTGCTCGACGCGCTCGGAATCGCCGACGACGACCTGACCACCGAGCAGTACACGGATGCTGTTGCCGCGCTCCGCTGACCAGCCGCGAACGACCAAGAGCCCTCTGCCCCGCTACGGCCGGGCAGGGAGCGCCGTGTTCACGGGCGTATGAGGGTGACTGCGGAGAGGACCGGCGCGCCGAGACCCCGGAAGCTGGACAGGCCATCGTTGCCCTGGAGGCCCTGAACCTGGCTGCGGCCGGCTCGGTTCGGGCAGGCCCTCTCCGAACTGCGCCGCACCGCGCTGGCACTGAGCCCCTACGGCGAGCGCCAGGCGGTGAGGGAACTGCGTGACCAACTGCTCGTACTGGCGGCAGGTTGGGACGAGAGGAACGTGCTCACACGGGAGACGACCTCGGCCTGCCATGCCTGCGACTGCGGGTTGAGGTATCTCGGGTCGTCGTGGACGGCGAAGCCGTGCTGTGCGCCTGCCAATTCCAGTAGCTCGGTCGGGCCGCCGAACATCGGTCGATGCCGGTAGGTGGACTCGATCGGCACGAAGGTGTCCTTCGTGCCGTGAACCAGCAGCACCGGCGCCTTCACCGAAGAAAGGATGGACGGGGTGTCCAGGTAGAACACCTCGTTCAGCAGGGCCCGGTTCAGCTCGAACGGGGACTTCTCGGTGAAGCCCTGCCTGTGCAGCAGATCCGCCATTTCGGGAGACAGATAGTCGTCCTGCCAGCCTGGTCGGGTGGTGACGTATCGCTCCCGGTAGTCCAAGCGAGGGTTCAGAAGCACCAACTTCCCGACCCCGCCCGGTCGGTGCGCGGCGTGGAGGCAGGCGGCGCCGCCGGAGAACGACGCGGCGATGACGTGCACCGGCCCCGCGTTGCCCGTGTGCGCGCGCAGGTGATCGGTGGCGGCGCGGATGTCGTTGGCGACGGACGCGATCGTCAGCTCGGACTCCCGGCCCGCGCTGGCCCCGTGGGCTCGCAGGTCGAATCGCAGGCTGGTGATGCCGTGTTCGGCAAGGCCGCCGGCGAGGCGGGTGAAGAACCCGCCCTCCTCTCGAGTGACGCCGGAGCCGTGTACAAGGACGGCGAAGCCGCTCCGGAAGGGGGTCGGCGGGGTGCTGATCGTGCCAAGGAGCTGGGTGCCGTCGAGAGACCGGAATTCCGTGTCGTGATCAGCCATGTGCAAATCGTAGCCAGATGGAGCGCCCCGGTCAGTAGATCCGCTTCACGTTGGCCCGCCGCCCTCGCGGCGCTCCGGGCGCGCCCTGACTTCTGAACCCAAGACCCGAGCAGCTTCTGCATGCGCTCGGCCGGGGTCTCCCAGTCGAGCGTCCTGCGGTGGCTGTCATTGAGTTCAGCGGCCACAGCGTCCAGGTCATCGCTGCTGTGGACCGACAAGTCGGTGCCCTTGGGGAAGTACTGCCGCAGCAGGCCGTTCACGACTGCGGTTGCGGTGTCAGGGGTAACCCGGACCCGCCGGTTCGGCCCGGCCGACGATGGTGCCGGCGCGGTCGATGCAGATGACGTCGACGGCGACCGGCGAGCCGGTCAGGACCCCGAGGGCGGTGGCACGGGCGGCCTCGGCGACCAGGTCGCCGAGCGGGACGCCGGCGGCCGAGCAGAGCTGGACGGCTTCGAGGCCGGTGTTGGCGGCGGCGACGGCGGCGGTCAGCGCCGGGTCCGCCCCGCCCCGCTGGGCCAGTTCGGCCAGGTAGCCCTTGTCGACCTGGGAGCGGGCCGAGTGCAGGTCGAGGTGGCCGACGGCGAGTTTGGAGAGTTTGGCGAAGCCTCCGGCGACCGTCAGCCTGGGCACCGGATGGCGCTTGAGGTACTTCAGCACCGCCCCGGCGAAGTCGCCCATGTCGAGCAGGGCGTCCTCGGGCAGCCCGTGCACGGCCACGGCGACCCGCTCGGAGGTCGATCCGGTGCAGCCGGCGACATGGGTGCGCCCGGCGGCGCGGGCGACGTCCACGCCGCGCCGGATGGAGTCGATCCAGGCGGAGCAGGAGTAGGGCACCACGATGCCGGTGGTGCCGAGGATGGACAGACCGCCGAGGATGCCGAGCCGGGGGTTCCAGGTGGAGCGGGCGATCTCCTCGCCGTTGTCGACGGAGATCTCCACCTCCACGTCCCCGCTGCCGCCGTACCGGGCGGCGATCTCGGCGACGGTGTCCCGGATCATCTGCCGGGGCACGGGGTTGATCGCGGGTTCGCCGACGGGCAGCGGCAGTCCGGCCTTGGTCACGGTGCCGACGCCGGGTCCGGCCCGGAACACCACTCCGCTGCCGGGCGGCGCGGGCCGGACGGTGGAGCGGACCAGCGCGCCATGGGTGACGTCCGGGTCATCCCCGGCGTCCTTCACCACCCCGGCCATCGCCTGCTCTCGGCCATTACCCTGACACTCCGTCAGCTTCTCGTCCGCGAGGGAGAAGGCCGGTTGCTGACCCTTGGGCAGGGTGATCGTCACCGGGTCGGGGAAGTCCCCGGTCAGCAGTGCCGTGTACGCTGCGGCGGTCGCCGCCGTCGCGCACGCGCCCGTCGTCCACCCGTGCCGCAGCCCGCTGCTCTTCAGCTGTGCGGCCCGGCCTCCCGTCTCAGCCACGTACGTCCCCTGGAGTTCCCATGTCTGTGCGGCACGTCCTGATCCTCGGTGGCACCACGGAGGCCCGGCGGCTGGCCGAGCAGCTGGACGCCGCCCCGTCGCTGCGGGTGACCAGTTCGCTGGCGGGCCGGGTGGCCGAGCCCCGGCTGCCCGCCGGGCAGGTGCGGATCGGCGGGTTCGGCGGGCCGTCCGGGCTCGCCGCCTGGCTGCGCGAGCAGCGCGTGGACGCGCTCATCGACGCCACCCATCCCTTCGCCGGAACCATCAGCCGCAACGCGGCCGAGGCAGCCGCCGAGGTACATGTTCCCCTGCTCGCTCTGCGTCGTCCCAGCTGGGTGCCGGTTCCGGGGGATCGCTGGCACCCGGTGGACTCGCTGGCCGAGGCGGCCGACGCGCTGCCGGGCCTCGGCCGCCGGGTGTTCCTGACCACCGGGCGCCAGGGGCTGGCCGCCTTCACGCACCTCACCGACCACTTCTTCCTCGCCCGTTCGGTGGACGCCCCCGAGGCGCCGATGCCCCCGCAGACCGAAGTCCTGCTGGACCGGGGCCCGTTCACCCTGGACGGCGAACGGGCCGTCTGCCGCGAGTACCGGATCGACGTCCTGGTCACCAAGGACAGCGGCGGCGCGGCCACCGCCCCGAAGCTGAAGGCCGCCCGCGAACTGGGCATCCCGGTCGTGATCGTCCGCCGCCCGGAACTCCCCCGGGGCGTACAGGCCGCGCCGGACGTCCCGGGTGCCCTCGCCTGGCTGGCGGACCTCCCGTCCTGAGCGCTCCGCACGCGGCTCGGCCGCGTACCCGGCGAACCGCCCACGCTGAGCCGCGACTTACCGCCCCAGGGCGGCCCCGGCCGATACGATCAGGTCATGAGAGCTGACGGAACGTTCACCGTGAAGAACTTCGCTCCGGCCGAGCTGGCATCGCCCCTGGCCGTGTCCACCGCAACCCCGGCGGGTGTCGCGACGATGGAGAAGCACTACCGGGGCGAGGTGGTCGGCCACTCCGCGACCCTGTTCACCTCCGCGTTCGACCATGCCGCGGGCGTCGGCACCTATCTGGCCATGGAGTCGTTCGAGGGATCGCTGCACGGCCGGGCCGGCACCTTCAACTTCGCGCACTCGACGTCGACTTCCGGCAGCAACCGCAGCGCGGAGTTCTTCACCATCGTGCCGTCGAGCGGCACCGGCGAACTGGCCGGCATCTCCGGCTCGGGCGGGCTGGTGGTCGAGGCCGACGGCACGCACCGGATCTGGTTCGAGTACCAGCTCGACTGAACCGCACCGGGTCCACAGCCTGGGCGTCCCGCCGGAGACCGTCGCCGGCGGGACGCCTGGCAACAGGCCCGCGATACGGCGGCGCTACGCCGCGGCGCTCCCGCGCAGCGCGTCCTCGACGGCGGCGTCCAGCGCCCGGTCGGCGGGGACGGCGATGTCCGGGACGACGCCCACGCCCTCCCAGTTGGTGCCGGTGACCGGGTTGACCGCGCGGGCGGTCGGCACGGTGACGGTGATGTGCGGGGTGACCGCGATCCGGGCGGTGGGGTGGGCTCCGCCGCGGGTGGTCTCGCCGACCAGGGTGGCGCGCTTGTTGGCCTGCAGGTTGTAGGCGAGTTCCTCGCCGGCGGAGAAGGTCGAAGCGCTGGTCAGTACGTAGACCGGCCGGTCCAGGTAGCGCGGGGCGGGCAGGTGGGTGGAGGTCCAGTACTGCCGGGTGGAGTCGGTCTTGCGGTCGTAGACATCGTTGAGGTGGGTGTCGCCGTCCGGGAAGAAGTAGCTGCACCACAGGGCAACACCCTCGGGCAGGCCGCCGATGTTCTTCCGGAGATCCAGGACCAGGGCCGAGGTCAAGGCGAGGAGCTCCATGGCGGCGGCGAAGGTGCGGGCGGCCGTGGCAGGGTCCGCGATCAGGCGCAGGTCCAGGTAGCCGATGTTGCCGTCGAGCCGTTCGACCCGCTCGACACCGAAGTTGGCCGCCACGCACCTTGCCTCGAAGCGCGCCGAGGCGACCTCCTCCGGCTCCTCCTCCATCGACTGCGGCTCCTGCTCGTACAGCAGCCGCAGGTGCTTGTCGGGGCAGGCCTCCTGGAGGTGCGCGGTTACCGCCGCGCACAACTCGGGTGCCGCGAGGCCCTCGTAGGCCCCGGCGGCGAGGTGTCCCCGGATCGCGGTCTCGATGGCGGTGGTGTGTTCGGGGAAGACGTACCCGGCGGTGATCCGGGCGAGGGCGCTGTCGAGTATCGCGGCGGTGTCGGCGTTGATCGTCATGGGCCGGGATGCTAGCGCCCAACCCCCGGCGATCCGAATGGTTATCAGATTGCATGAACGGGCCGGGATCTCACGCGGTCAGGGCAGGCCCGCGAGCGCACCCGGCTCGAACGGTGGTCGGGCGGAGCACCGGGGGACGGCCCGGCGCTCCGCCCAGGCATTTCAGGCCGACGGGTAGCGGCGCGGGGTCCAGACCACCTCGGTGCCGTCGTCCCGCCGGACCGCCTGGGTCTGCGAGGAGCCGACCAGCAGGATGGTCCGCATGTCGACCTGGGCGGGGTCGAGGTCGGCGAGCCGGACGGTCCGCACCCGCTCGGTCGGGCCGCCCACGTCGCGGGCCATCACCACGGGGGTGTCGGGGGCGCGGTGCTCCAGCAGCAGGTCGCGGGCCAGGCCGACCTGGGTGGTGCGGCTCTGCGAGCCGGGGTTGTAGAGGGCGAGGACGAGGTCGGCCTCGGCGGCGGCGCGCAGCCGCCCGGCCACCGCCTCCCAGGGCTTGAGCCGGTCGGAGAGCGAGACCACCGCGTAGTCGTGGCCGAGCGGGGCGCCGGCCCGGGAGGCGGCGGCGTGCGCGGCCGTCATCCCCGGCACGATCCGCACCGGGACCGAGCGGTACGGCTCCTCGCAGGCGGCCTCGAGTACGGCGGTGGCCATCGCGAAGACGCCCGGGTCGCCGGAGGAGACCACGGCCACCCGGTGTCCGCGCCGGGCCAGGTCCAGGGCGAACTCGGCGCGCTCGGCCTCGACCTTGTTGTCCGAGCCGTGCCGCCGCTGGCCACTTCGCACCGGCACCCGGTCGAGGTACGTGGTGTAGCCCACCAGGTCGGTGGCGGCGGCGAGTTCACCGCGCGCCTCGGGGGTCAGCCAGAGCGGCCCGGCCGGTCCGAGACCGACCACCACGACCTCGCCCGCGTCCTCGCCCGTGTCCTCGCCCGTGTCCTCGCCCGCGACGGACTTCCCGGACTCGGCGGGCTGCCCGGACTCGGCGGACGTACGCCCGATCCGACTGGGCAGCACGGCGACCGAGAAGTACGGAACCGTCTCGGGGTCGACCTCGTCCAGCGGCGCGGTGCGCTCCCCGGCCATGGTGGCCCGCTCGACGTAACGGGCCTCGGCCAGCCGACCGGACCGCTCCAGCGCCCGCCGTACGGTCGGAAAGGTGCGGCCCAGCTTCATCACCACGGCGGAGTCGGTGGCGGCCAGACGCGCGGTCAGCTCCTCCTCGGGGAGGGTGCCGGGCAGGATGGTCAGCACCTCGTCGGCCTCGACCAGCGGCGTGCCCAGCCGTGCGGCGGCGGCGCTCACCGAGGTCACCCCGGGCACCACCTCGGTGGGGTAGCGGTGTGCCAGCCGCTTGTGCATGTGTTGGTACGAGCCGTAGAACAGCGGGTCACCCTCGGCCAGTACGACGACGGTCCGGCCCGCGTCCAGGTGGACGGCCAGCCGGGCGGCGGCCTCCTCGTAGAACTCGTCCAGTGCGCCCCGGTAGCCGCCGGGGTGGTCGGTGGACTCGACCGTGACCGGGTAGACCAGCTGCTCCTCGATCTGGTCGCCGCGCAGGTAGGGCCCGGCTATCGAGCGGGCGATGGAACGGCCGTGCCGGGCGCTGTGGTACGCCACCACGTCCGCCCGGCCGATCAGCGCGGCGGCTCTGACGGTCACCAGCTCCGGGTCGCCGGGGCCGAGGCCGACGCCGTACAGCCGCCCGGCCCCGTTCTCCTGATGTTCCGTCACTCTTCCTCACTCGCAATCGCGTTGATGGCCGCCGCGGCGATCGCACTGCCGCCGCGCCGGCCGCGTACCACCAGGTGGTCCAGGCCGGACGGGTGCGCGGCCAGCGCCTCCTTGGACTCGGCGGCACCGATGAAGCCGACCGGTACGCCGATCACGGCGGCGGGGCGCGGCGCACCGGCCTCGACCATCTCCAGCAGCCGGAACAGCGAGGTCGGCGCGTTGCCGACGGCGACCACGGCGCCCTCCAATCGCGGCAGCCAGAGCTCCATCGCGGCGGCGCTGCGGGTGTTGCCCATCTTCTTGGCCAGCTCGGGCACCGAGGGGTCGGAGAGGGTGCAGACCACCTCGTTGTCGGCGGGCAGCCGCTTGCGGGTCACTCCGCTCGCGACCATCGAAACGTCGCACAGGATCGGCGCACCGGCGTGCAGCGCGGCGCGCGCGCTCGCGACCACGCCGGGCGACCAGAGCAGGTCGTCGACCAGGTCGGTCATGCCGCACGCGTGGATCATCCGCACGGCGACCTGCGCCACGTCGGCGGGTAGGTGGGCCAGTTCGGCCTCGGCCCGGATGGTGGCAAAGGACTGGCGGTAGATGGCCGCGCCGTCCTTCTCGTACTCGATCACTTGGTCCTCCGGGCTTCGGCTACCGCCTCCGCCATCTGTTCCGTCGACACATCCACTGACACTCCCGCCCCCGGGGCCTCGACCCCGGGGCCGACGCGGGTCACCCGGTAGCCCTGCCCGGTGGCCAGGACGTCCACCCACTCCCCAGCCGGATGCCCGCAGCGCCGCTCGCAGCCGGACCAGTGCACGGGCAGTGGGCCGGCAGCGGCCGGGGTCTGCGCCGCGTCCAACGCCCGTGCGGCGTCGTCCCGTACGTCGGCGCGCGACTTGGCGCAGCCGGGCAGTCCGGTGCAGGCGCTGGCCCGTTCCCAGACCGAGCCGGGGGCGGTGCGGAAGCCGGCCGCGGCCAGTTCGGGCAGCCGGTCGACCGGCGCCCCCGGCAGGACGATCCCGCGCCAGGGGGTCAGCCGCAGCTCGCCGGCCGAGGCTGCGGCCAGCCGCCGCCACCGTGCGGCGCTCACCCGGCCGAAGCGCAGGCCCACGGAGAGTCCGCCGGGCAGTGCGCCCGGGGCCAAAGTGGCGGCCGGCAGCGCGGGCAGCGGTTCGGCGCCCGGGTCGAGCAGTCCGGGAACCTCGCGCAGGTGCCAGGCCTTGGCGCCACTGGTGCGCAGCATTTCCAGGAACTCCTCGGCGGCGCGGACCGCGTGCTCGGCGGCCCCGCCGGGCGGCACCGGGCGGGCGGTGGCGGCGCGGCCGAGGCGCAGCAGGGCGCCGCCGCCTGCGGTTGCGATCAATGTCACATCGGCGTCCAGTGCGGCGACGTCACCGCGCCCGTCGTCCAGGGCGAAGAGGAACTTGCCGGAGAGGCGGGCCGCGCTCTCGCTCGCGCACAGCCGCCGGTCGAGTTCCCGCACCCAGTCCTGGACGTCGGCGTGGCCGAGGCCGTCCAGCCCGGCGGCCGGGGAGGCGACGATGTTGCGGACCCGCTCATGGGTCTTTGAGGGCAGCAGGCCGGCGTCGCGCAGGCGGCGGCCGAGTTCGCCACCGGAGTCCGAAGGCAGGCCGCGCAGTTGGACGTTGCCGCGCGAGGTGGTCTCGAGTGCGCCGTCGCCCAGCTCCTCGGCCGCGTCGGCCAGCACCACTGCCTGACTGTTCGTCAGCAACCCGCCGGGTATGCGGATCCTGGCGAGGGAACCGTCGTCGGCGGTGTGCAGACGAAGGGCCCCCGGACAGACGTCCGAACGCCCGCGGTCGGGCGTACCGGGGCCCGGTGCGACGGAGTCGGGTACGGGTGGCATGGCGGCGAGCATACAGATTGCCGTTCCGGATGCACCGCCCGGAACAGATCACACTCCCCCAGCCCAGCCGCACCCCGTACGATGCTCCCGGGCGGTCCTGTGGGCCGTCCACGCCAGCGACGGCGCCAAGGGGAGGAAACCGGTGCAAACCCGGTGCGGTCCCGCCACTGTGACCACGGTTCACCGCCGTGGGAGCCAGGAACTCCTGCCGTCCTCCCTTAGCCCGGGGCGCGGACCCCGAGGAAGGCCTGAGACCTGTGCGCTGCCGCATGCCCGCACGCGCTGCTGCGTCCCGCCCGCTCGACGGGCGGGCTGAGCCGCTGGCACCCATCACTCCTGCGCTCCCTCCATCGCCGGTCGGCTGTCGCTCAGCGCTCTCAGAGCACCAACCAGCGGCTCGGCCGCGCGCGGCACACCTTTCGGCACGGGGCGCCGACCTGGCCGGGAGGGCCGTCGCGTGATCCTGCTGCTTTCCACCTCCGACACCGACCTGCTGAGCGCCCGCGCCTGTGCGGGCCCGGTCCGCTACCGCCTCGGGAACCCGGCCCGGCTGACCGCCGAGGACCTGCCCGCGCTGCTGGAGGGCACCGACCTGGTGGTCGTCCGGCTGCTCGGCGGCCGCCGCGCCTGGCAGGAGGGCCTGGACGCGCTGCTGGCCGGCCCGCGCCCGGTGGTCGTGCTGACGGGTGAGCAGGCGCCGGACGCCCAGTTGATGGAGCTGTCCACCGTCCCCGCCGGGATCGCAGCCGAGGCGCACGCCTACCTGGCGCACGGCGGCGCGGCCAACCTGGCCGAGCTCGGCGCCTTCCTCTCCGACACCGTGCTGCTGACCGGCCACGGTTTCACCCCGCCCGTCTCGGCCCCGGCCTGGGGCCCCCTGGAGCGCACCCCGCGGACCGCCGAGGGCCCCGTCGTCGCGGTGCTCTACTACCGCGCCCACCACATGAGCGGCAACACCGCCTTCGTCGAGGCCCTGTGCCAGGCGATCGAGGACCAGGGCGGCCGCCCGAAGCCGCTGTACTGCGCCTCGCTGCGCGGCGCCGAGCCCGAACTGCTCGCCGAACTCGGCCAGGCCGACGCGATCGTCACCACCGTGCTGGCGGCCGGCGGCACCCGGCCGGCCGACGCGCAGGCGGGCGGGGACGAGGAGGCCTGGGACGCGGGCGCGCTCGCCGCGCTCGACCGCCCGATCCTGCAGGCGCTCTGCCTGACCTGGTCGCGTGCCCAGTGGGAGGACAGCGACGACGGCCTCTCCCCGCTGGACACCGCCACCCAGGTCGCCGTGCCCGAGTTCGACGGCCGCCTGATCACCGTCCCGTTCTCCTTCAAGGAGCTGGACGAGGACGGTCTGACCGTCTACACCGCCGACCCCGAGCGCGCCGCCCGGGTCGCGGGCATCGCGGTCCGGCACGCCCGGCTGCGCCATGTCCCGCCCGCCGAGCGGCGGTTGGCGCTGGTGCTCTCCGCGTACCCGACCAAGCACGCTCGGGTCGGCAACGCGGTCGGCCTGGACACCCCGGCCAGCGCGGTCCGCCTGCTGCACCGGCTGCGCGAGGAGGGCATGGACCTCGGCGACGACCTGCCGGGGCTGGACTCCTCCCCGCCCCGAGCCGAAGGGCCCGCCGGTGCCGAAAGGGATGAGCGACAAGCGACCGAGGAACGAGGGAGTGCCGGAGCGAAGAGCGTCGGCGCCGGGTCAGAGGGCCCGGAGGCGAGCGGGCGAGTAGCAGCACACGAGGGTGACGCGCTGATCCACGCCCTGATCGCGGCCGGCGGCTACGACCAGGACTGGCTGACGGAGGACCAGCTCGCCCGCAACCCCGTCCGCATCCCGGCCGCCGACTACCGCCGCTGGTACGCCGAGCTGCCCGCCGAGCTGCGCGAGCAGGTCGAGGAGCACTGGGGTCCGGCGCCCGGCGAGCTGTACGTGGACCGCAGCCGCAACCCTGAGGGCGACATCGTGCTGGCCGCGATCCGCTCCGGCAACCTGCTGGTGCTGATCCAGCCGCCGCGCGGCTTCGGCGAGAACCCGGTCGCCATCTACCACGACCCCGACCTGCCGCCCTCTCACCACTACCTCGCGGCCTACCGCTGGATCGCGGCGTCCCAGGAGGACGGCGGCTTCGGTGCCCACGCCGTGATCCACCTCGGCAAGCACGGAAACCTCGAGTGGCTGCCGGGCAAGACGGCCGCGCTGTCGGCCGCCTGCGGCCCGGACGCGGTACTCGGCGACCTGCCGCTGGTCTACCCCTTCCTGGTCAACGACCCGGGCGAGGGCACCCAGGCCAAGCGCCGCGCCCACGCCACCCTGGTCGACCACCTGGTCCCGCCGATGGCCCGGGCCGACTCCTACGGCGACATCGCGCGCCTGGAGCAGCTGCTCGACGAGCACTCCAACATCGCCGCGATGGACCCCGCCAAGCTGCCCGCGATCCGCGCCCAGATCTGGACCCTGATCCAGGCCGCGCGGCTCGACCACGACCTGGGCCTGGACGAGCGCCCGGAGGACGACGGCTTCGACGACTTCCTGCTGCACGTCGACGGCTGGCTGTGCGAGGTCAAGGACGCCCAGATCCGGGACGGCCTGCACGTCCTCGGCCAGGCGCCGGCCGGCGAGGACCGGGTCAACATCGTGCTCGCCATCCTGCGCGCCCGGCAGATCTGGGGCGGTGTGAGCGCGCTGCCCGGCCTGCGCGAGGCCCTCGGACTGGACGAGGCGGCGCTCACCCTCGGTGCCACGGACGCGGCCGAGGCCCGGGCGCGAGCCCTGGTCGAGGCGATGGAGGCCGAGGACTGGGCGCCGGAGGCGGTGGAGAAGGTCGCGGCCGGCCACCCCGAGCCGGTCCGGGAGGTGTTGGACTTCGCCGCCCGCCAGGTCGTCCCGCGCCTGGCGCGGACCACCGACGAGCTGGACGCCGTGCTGCACGCGCTCAACGGCGGCTTCGTCCCGGCCGGCCCGTCCGGCTCGCCGCTGCGCGGGCTGGTCAACGTGCTGCCGACCGGCCGCAACTTCTACTCGGTCGACCCGAAGGCCGTACCCAGCAAGCTCGCCTGGGAGACCGGCCAGGCGCTGGCCGCCTCGCTGATCGAGCGCTACCGGGCGGACAACGACGGCGCCTTCCCGCCCTCGGTCGGCCTCTCGCTGTGGGGCACCAGCGCGATGCGCACGGCGGGCGACGACATCGCCGAGGCCTTCGCCCTGCTGGGCGTCCGCCCCGTCTGGGACGACGCCTCCCGCCGGGTCACCGGCCTGGAGGCGATCAGCCTGGAGGAACTGGGCCGCCCGCGCATCGACGTGACCCTGCGCATCTCCGGCTTCTTCCGGGACGCCTTCCCACACGTGGTCGCGCTTCTGGACGACGCGGTCCGGCTCGCCGCCCGGCAGGAGGAGGCGGACGAGCAGAACTTCGTCCGCGCCCACGTCCAGGCCGACCTGGCCGTGCACGGCGACGAGCGCAAGGCGACCGTCCGGGTCTTCGGCTCCCGTCCGGGTACCTACGGCGCGGGCCTGCTCCAGCTGATCGACAGCCGCGACTGGCGCACCGACGCCGATCTGGCCGAGGTCTACACGGTGTGGGGCGGCTACGCCTACGGCCGCGACCTGGACGGCCGCCCGGCGCGCGAGGAGATGGAGACCGCGTACCGGCGGATCACCGTCGCCGCCAAGAACACCGACACCCGCGAGCACGACATCGCGGACTCGGACGACTACTTCCAGTACCACGGCGGCATGGTGGCCACCGTCCGCGCCCTCACCGGCAAGGCCCCGACCGCCTACATCGGCGACTCGACCCGGCCCGAGACGGTCCGCACCCGCACCTTGACCGAGGAGGCCGCCCGGGTCTTCCGCGCCCGCGTGGTCAACCCGCGCTGGCTGGAGGCGATGCGCCGGCACGGCTACAAGGGCGCCTTCGAGATGGCCGCCACCGTGGACTACCTGTTCGGCTACGACGCCACCACGGGCGTGGTCGCGGACTGGATGTACG
The DNA here is from genome assembly GCF_039533515.1 of Kitasatospora cystarginea. Taxonomy (NCBI): domain Bacteria; kingdom Bacillati; phylum Actinomycetota; class Actinomycetes; order Kitasatosporales; family Streptomycetaceae; genus Kitasatospora; species Kitasatospora cystarginea. The sequence goes on from NZ_BAAATR010000006.1 coordinate 194,609, forward strand.
AGCGGCTCACCCAGGAGTACGTCCTCGACCCCACCAACCGCGAGTTCCTCGGCGCGGCCAACCCCTGGGCGCTGCACGGCATCAGCGAGCGCCTGTTGGAGGCCGCCGAACGCGGTCTGTGGGCCGAGCCGGACCCGGAGCTGATCGACGCCCTGCGCACCGCCTTCCTGGAGACCGAGGGCGACCTGGAGGGCGACGCGTAGCACCCCGGGGCTGCAACTCACCCGCGGGGAGCCCGAGATCCGGCCGTGATGGCCGGTCCCGGGCTCCCCGTTCCCATGAACTGCCAAGGGCGCAGGGCCCGTCCCACCTCCCTTCCAGGGCCTGGGTGACACACCGGCGTCCGTGACCTGGGCAGTCGAGCCGTTCGGGCGGACAATCAGGACATGACGCCCCGCCTCGCCCGCCTAGCGGCGCTCCTCGCCGGCGCACTGCCCGTACTGGCCTTCCCCGCGCCGAGCCTGGCCCCGCTGTCCTGGGTCGCCCTGGTGCCCGGGCTGCTGCTGATGCGGTACTCACCGAGCGGACGGGAGGCGGCAGTTCGCGGCTGGTGGTTCGGTACCGGCTTCCTGCTGGCCGCGCTGTACTGGCTGTTCCCCTCGATCGGACCGGCACTGCTCCCGCTGGCCGTGGTCTTCGGGGCGCTGCAGACCGCGCTCGGGCTGGCGGTGTGGCGCCTGCTGCACCCGCCGCTCACCCTCGCCCGGGCGCTCGGTGCGCTGGTGGTCGTGCCGTCGGTCTGGGTGAGCACCGAGTACGCGCGCTCCTGGCAGGCGCTCGGCGGGCCGTGGGCGCTGCTGGGTGCCAGCCAGTGGCAGCACCCGGCCGTCCTGGCGCTGGCCTCGGTCGGCGGGGCGTGGCTGGTGAGCGCCGCCGTGGTGGTGGCCAACACCGGGGTGGTGATTGCGCTGACGGACCGTCAGACCTCGCTCCGGGTGCTGTCCGCCGCGGTGGCCGCACTCGCGGTGGTCTCCGGCCCCGTGCTGTTCGCGCTGCGCACCCAGCCGTCGCCGGGTGACCAGGCCACCGTGGCACTGGTCCAGCCGGGCGTCACCCGGAGCCCCGGATCCAGGTTCGACGCCAGCGCCACGATCACCGCCCGTCTGCTCGGGCAGCCGATCGACCTGGTGGTCTGGGGCGAGAGCAGCACTGCCGCCGACCTGGACCGCGACACCGCCGCGCTGGACCGCCTCCGCGGCCTCGCCACCACGACCGGCGCCCAGCTGCTGGTCGGCGAGGACGCCCGCAAGGGCGACGGCAGGATCTCCAAGGATGCCGTCCTGGTCACCCCCGGGGGCATCACCGCCCGTTACCGCAAGATCCGCCTGGTGCCGTTCGGCGAGTACATCCCGCTGCGGCCGGTCCTCGGCTGGGTCGCCGGGATCAGCAAGGCAGCGGGCGAGAACCGGGTGCCGGGCACCAGCTTCCACCTCATCCAGGCGAGCACCCGCGACGGCCGCCCGCTGCCGCTCGGCACCATGATCTGCTTCGAGTCCGCCTTCCCCGACATGTCCCGCACGGCGGCGAACTACGGTGCCGGGCTGCTGATCTACCAGTCGGCGACCTCGACCTTCCAGAACACCTGGGCCCCCGCCCAGCACGCCTCGCTCGGCGCCCTCCGCGCCGCCGAGACCGGCCGCCCCGTCGTCCAGGCCGCTCTCACCGGCGAGTCCGTGGCCTACGACCGCCAGGGCCGCCGCCTGGCCCACCTGGACACCTCCGCCCGCGGCGCCCTCACCGTCCGCGTCCCCCTCGCCGACCCCGCCGCCCGCACCTGGTACGACCGCCTCGGCGACTGGACCCCTCTCTCCGCCGTCACCATCACCCTGACCGCCGGCGGCCTCGCCCTGCTCCGGCCCCGCCCGGCCGCGCCGACGGCCCTCAGGACCGCCGAGGGCGCCAAGCCCTCCCGGGCGCTCTGAACCGCGGCGAACGGTGTTCCGTCCGGTCGCCGCCGGGAACGGCCGGGCCGCAGCCCCCGGGAAGTCGGACCGACCGGCGAGAGGGAGCGCGGAAGAAGGGGGCACCCCCGGTCGGTCTCAGTCCTCCGTGCCCACCACGTGGATCCCGAACCTGGCCCCCTGGGCGTCGTGGAGCACCGCCAACCGGGGCCCGCCCGGTACTTCCGTGGGCGGCAGCATGACCGTGGCGCCGAGGGCGGCGGCCCGCTCGGCGACCAGGTCGACGTCCGCGACCGCGAAGTACGGCATCCAGTACGGCGGGACGTCCGGCGGGAACTGCTCGGTCATGTCGAGCATCCCGCCGAAGTCCTCGCCCGCCAGGCCCCACTGGGTGTACGTCTCGCCGACGGTCACGCTCCAGCCGAAGACCCGGCTGTAGAACTCCTTGGCCCCGGCGGTGTCCCGGGTGGCCAGTTCCACCCAGCCCAGCGAGCCGGGTTCGTTGAGCAGGCCCGCCCCCTTGAACGCCTTGGGCTGCCAGACGGTGAAGACCGCGTCGCCCGGGTCCGCGAGTACCGCGAAGCGCCCCTCCTCGTAGATGTCCGTGGGCTCCTTCAGCACCCTGCCCCCGTTCTCGACCGCCGCGGCGGCGGTGGCGTCGGCGTCCGCCGAAGCGAAGCCGATCAGCCAGGCGGTCCGCTGCCGGGGGGAGACGATGGGGCTGATCGCGGCCACCGGGGCGTCGCCGACCAGGAGTTGGGTGTAGTCGGCGGCCTCGGGGCGGGCGTCGGTCCTGGTTTTCCAGCCGAAGAGTTCGAGGTAGAAGGCCCTCGCGGCTTCGGGGTCCGAGGTGCCGAGTTCGACCCAGCAGGGCGCGTTGACGACAGGCGTGGTGATCTTCACGGTGGGGCGTCCAATCAGCCGAGGTCGAGGACGAGCTTTCCGCGGACGTGACCCGACTCCACCTCGGAGAGGGCGTGCGCGGCGTGTTCCAGGGGGTAGGTGGCGGCGATGTGCGGATCGAGCGCGTCGAAGGCGACCAGCTTGGCCAGCGCCTCCAGGGTGTCGGCGCCGCCGCTGCGCCGGACGAACGCCCCGCCGAGCTCGGCGGCCGTGGCCGGGTCGACGGTGGAGACCAGCTTGGCCGGGTCGTTTAGGGTGACGGCGGCGGCCCGCAGGTCGTCGCCGCCGACCAGGTCCAGGAGCCCGTCCACGCCGTCCGGCGCGACGGCCCTGATCCGGTCGGCCACGCCCGCGCCGTACCGGATCCGGGTGGCGCCGAGCGACTCCACGTAGGCCTGGTTGCCGTCGCCGGCCGTGCCGAGCACGGTGAGCCCGTGCCCCTTGGCGAGCTGGGCGGCGGCCGTGCCGACCCCGCCCGCGATGCCGAGGATCAGCAGCGTCCGCCCGCTCCCGAGGTCCAGCTGCTGCACCGCGTCGTACGCGGTCGCCGCGGCCACCGGCAGCGTCGCCGCCTGCGTGAAGCTGACATCGGGCCGCTTGTGGGCGCAGGTCGCGGCGTCCAGCAGGGTGTGCTCGGCGTAGCCCCCGGCGACGGTGGGGCCGAAGACCTCGTCCCCGGCCGAGAAGCCCTCGACCCCCTGACCCACGACCTCGACCACCCCGGAGACCTCGCAGCCGAGCACGGCGGGAAGCGGCCGCCCGGTGCCCAGGTAGCCCTGCCGGATCTTCCAGTCCACCGGGTTCACTCCGGCGGCCCGGACGGCGATCAGCAGCTGGCCCGGTCCTGGCGATGGGATGGGGCGGTCGAGGAACTCCTGGTTCTCCGGCCCGCCGTAGGCCACGAATCCGAATGCCTTGGACATGCTCTTCCTAACGCTCGGCGGCACCCCCTTCACCAGCTTGCGTGCGGGGCCGCACGGGCGGACGGGAATGCTGAGCCGAACGGGGCGCCCGATCCGGCAGCCGATTCCGACGGAAAACATATTTGTTCAAATTCGAACTACAGTGTACGGTCGAGCCCGACCAGCCGTTTCGAATTCGAAGCACCCGCACTCCCGGGCCGCGACCAGCCGCCCGGCGACCGCCCCGGAGGCCCGGCATGCCCCAGCCCGAGCACGCGCAGCACCGCCTGGAGCCGGGCCCGGCCACCGTCCGTTCCCGGGTGCGCATACCGCTCACCTTCGGTGACGGCTACCGCGTCGAGGCCGAGGCGCACACCTTCCACGGCCTGGCCGACGGCGCCGAGCACCTCGCCCTGCGGCTCGGCGGGCCCGGTCGAACTCCGCTGGTCCGACTGCACTCGGAGTGCCTGACCGGCGACGTCTTCGGCTCGGACCGCTGCGACTGCGGACCCCAGCTGCGCGAGGCCGTCGAACGGATCGCCGAGAGCGGCGGCTACCTGCTCTACCTCCGCCAGGAGGGCCGGGGCATCGGCCTCTACAACAAGCTCGACGCCTACGCCCTGCAGGACTCCGGCCTCGACACCTACCAGGCCAACACCGCCCTGGGCTTGCCCGAGGACGGCCGCGACTACACCGCCGCCGCCCAGATGCTCACCACCCTCGACGCCACCGGCATCCGCCTGCTCAGCAACAACCCCGACAAGGCCGCCCAGCTCACCGCGCTCGGAATCACCGTCACCGAACGCGTCCCCACCGGCGTCCACCTCTCCGAGAGCAATGTGCACTACCTCAGCACCAAGGCGGCCGGCACCGAGCTGACCCTCGGTCACGGCATCCCGCTGCTCCCACTCGGCGCCTGAACTTCCTCCGCTGCCAAGGGAGTCGGCCCACTACCCCGACCTTCGATGGCATCGACCCGCTGACGCCGGTGCGCTGCCGACCCGATGAGGAAGCGCACCGGGCGTCGCGGTGGCATGCGGGCACCTCACGACGGGCACGCTCGACCCCGCCGGCGCGCCCTGACCACGGACGGTGCGGCGGGAGGACGGCACACTGCCCCGGCGGCAGGTCCACGGTGGACGGCTGACTGACACCGGCGCTCTTCTCGGTGCGACGTGCTCCGGAGCGGCACCAGAGCTCCATCATCGGCAGGCGACTCACACCCCGTCAAGGGCGTTTGTCCCGGTTTTACCGATACGTACGGCTGAGCGGCGGTGTACGCACCGTACCGCCGGGCAGCCCTACCGGCCGCTCCGGGCGATGCGGCGGGCGATGTCGGCCGGGCGGGCCGGGCGGCCGAAGTGCCAGCCCTGGGCCCAGTCGCAGCCCATCTGCCGCAGCCGCTCGGCGTCGTCGCCGCTCTCGACGCCCTCGGCGGTGACGGTCAGGCCCAGGGTGTGGGCGAGCGAGACCAGTCCACTGATGATCCGCCAACCCAGTGCGGCGTCCTTGCCGGGGTCGTGCAGGTCGCCGACGAAGGAGCCGGCGATCTTCAGCCCGGAGACCGGAAGGTCGCGCAGATAGGCCAGGTTGGACCAGCCGGTGCCGAAGTCGTCTACGGCCAGCGAGACTCCCATGTCCACCAGCGCGTGCAGGTACTTCAGGGCCTCGTCCTCGGGGCCGACCACCGTGGACTCGGTGATCTCCAACTGGAGCTTCTCCGGGCTGAGTCCGGTGGAGTTCAGGATCCGCTCCAGGTCGCCGACCAGGCTGGCGCTGCGGGCCTGACGGACGGCCAGGTTGACGTTCAGCTGCGGCGCGGCGTCGCCGAACCGCCGTACCCAGTCGGCGGCCTGGGAGCACGCCTGCTCCAGCACCCAGCGGCCGAGCGGCATGATCAGGCCGGTCTCCTCGGCGATCCCGATGAACTCCTCCGGGCCGAGCACGCCCAACTCCGGGTGCCGCCAGCGCACCAGTGCCTCGACCGAGACCAGCGAACCGTCGCGCAGCGAGCACAGCGGCTGGTAGTCGATGTAGAACTCGCCCCGGTCCAGGGCCGCGGGCATCCTGACCGAGACCGTGTAGCGGCTGACCGCCCGGGCGTTCTCCTCCGGGTCGAAGAGGATCCAGCGGCCGCGCCCGGCCTCCTTGGCCCGGTAGAGCGTCAGGTCGGCGGCCCGGACCGCCGCGCCCGGCGTGGTGCTGGCGACCCGGCGCTCCAGTACGCCGACGCTGGCCCCGACGGCCAGCCGGTGGTCGCCGATCAGCACCGGCTTGGTGAGCGCCGCCAGTACCGTCTTGGCCGCCGCGACCGCCTCCTGCTCTCCCCGGCAGTTCTCCAGCAGGACCACGAACTCGTCGCCGCCGAGCCGGGCCACCAGGTGGCCGAGCGGGGTGAGTGCGGCCTCCAGGCGGCCGGCCACCGCCGACAGCAGCTGGTCGCCGGTGTCGTGGCCGAGACTGTCGTTGACGACCTTGAACCCGTCCAGATCCACGTAGCACAGGCCGAAGCGGGCCCCCGGCTCGGGCTCCTCGAACAGCTTCTCCAGGCGCTCGAAGAAGGCCACCCGGTTCGGCAGCCCGGTGAGCGGGTCGTGGGTGGCCTGGTGGCGCAGCCGTTCCTGGAGGCGGTAGCGGTCGGTGATGTCCTCCAGCATCGCCACCTGGTAGACCGGCTTGCCGTCGTCGTCGCGGATCAGCGAGACGGTCAGATGGGTCCAGACCACCTCGCCGTCCTGCCGGTAGTACGGCTTGTCGAACTGGAAGTAGTCCCGTTTGCCGGAGATCAGCTCCTCGTACGCCTCCCAGACCTCCGGGGTGTCCTCGGGGTGGACCAGGTCACCGACCCGGCGGCCCTGGAGATCCTCGGGGCGGGCCCCGAACAGCTCCAGCAGGGCGCGGTTGACCGCCAGTATGTTGCCGTCCACGTCGCCGAGGCCGATCCCGATGGCCGCGCTCTCGAACAGGGCCCTGAACCGGGCCTCGGAGGCGCGCAGCGCCTTCTCGATCTCCTGGCGCGCGGTGTCGGCCGCCAACCGGATGGACTCCTGCTCGCGCAGGGTCCGCTCGCGCAGCGCCGCCGCCCAGCCCGCCGCGAAAGCGCCGCAGAGCTCCGGGGCGCGGCCGTCCAGCGGCTGGATCTGCAGCAGCTCGACCGCGCGGGAGAGCACCGCCGGGTCGGTGAACTGGGCGTCCACCAGCAGGGCGCCGGCCTGGGCGGCGAAGTCGGGCTGGAAGGGGTGCTCCAGCTGCGCGCGGTGCAGCAGCCCGGCGGTCCGGGAGATCAGCCGGCCCAGGATGTCCGGGTCGACGGCCACCCCGTGGCCGTCCTGGAGCAGCCTGGCCCACTCCTGGTGGAACCGGGACGCGGCGTCGTGCCGGGAGGTGGTGGTGTGCTGCCCGCCGGTGCGGTCCTGTCTTTCGGGCCAGGCGGCCTCCTCCGGCGGGGCCCAGCTCACCGGAGGAACCCGACTCCGGCCAGACCGGACATCCACTCCGGGTGCGGGCCGACCCCGTCGGGGTTCTCCGGATGCCACTCCGGCAGGAAGACGACACCGGGATCGACCAGCTCGAACCCCTCGAACAGTGCCGTGATCCGGTCCCGGCCGCGCATGGTGAGCGGGGTCGGGGTGCTCTTGTAGAGGTCCTGGTGCGGTCCCGCCTGGTCCGGGCGACCCTCGGTGGAGGCGTGGCTGAGGACCAGCGCGCTGCCCGGCGGCAGGGCGTCGCGCAGCACGGACACCAGCCTGGCGGGGTCGTCCTCGTCGGTGATGAAGTGCAGCACCGCGACCAGCAGCACCGCGACCGGCCGGCCCTCGTCCAGCAGTTCGGTGACCTCGGGGCGGGAGAGCAGGTCCTCGACCGAGCGCAGGTCGGCCTCCACCACCTGGCTCAGCGGGTCGTCCTTCAGCAGCAGGCGGCTGTGCGCGACCGCGACCGGGTCGCGGTCCACGTAGACCACCCGGGACTCGGGGCGGATGCCCCTGGCCACCTCGTGGACGGCGCCGAAGGTCGGGATTCCCGAGCCGATGTCCAGGAAGCGGGTGATGCCCCGCTCGGCGACGCGCCGGACCGCCCGGCGCAGGAAGGCCCGGTTGGAGCGCATGATGGCGGGCAGGTCGGGCCAGAGTTCGATGGCCTTGCGGGCCATCTCGCGGTCGGCCTCGAAGTTGTGGGAACCGCCGAGGTAGTAGTCGTAGACCCGGGCGGCGTTCGGCTTGTCGAGATCAGTTCCGGCGGGGACCCAGTGCGGTCGTCCCATGGCGGCAACCCTTCCGGAGCTGTGGACAGTAAAACGTCAAGATCTTCCTATCATCATTCATTACCTGCAAGCCGGGTGGCCTCGGGACGCGGTCACGGCGGCGGGCGGAAGGTGCCGGTCAGGGAGCCGGGACCGGCGGCAGGGGGAACGCACCGGTCGGAAGTCCGGCACCGGTGTCAGACCCTGCCTCTATGCTCGGCGCCCCGACCGACCGGAGGTTCCCATGAGCACCGCCCGCCCTCTGATCGACAGCAGTCGGCGCCGGGCCCTGCTGGCCGCCCGTCACCTGCTCTCGCCGCCGCACCGCGCCCGTACTCCGGAGCAGGTCGCCGGGGCGGTGGTGGCCCTGCACTCCAGCGACCCCGCGACGGTCTTCCTCTCCGCCGCCGCCCGCCTCGAGCACTCGGACACCGCCGCGCTTGAGAGCGCGCTGTACGAGCGGCAGACCCTGGTGCGGATGCACGGCATGCGGCACACCCTGTTCGTCCTGCCCGAGGAGCTGGCGTCCGTGGTGCAGTCCTCGACCACCCGGAAGGTGGCCGAGAAGGAGCGCCGGATGTTCACCGCCTTCGCGGCCGGCGGCGGCTTCTCCCCCGACTGGCTGGCGAAGGTGGAGAGACTCACCCTGGCCGCGCTGGCCGACTGCGAGCAGGCTTCCGCCTCCCGGCTGGCCGAGCTGGTACCGGAGTTGCGCGAGGCCGTCCCGGTCGCGGTGGGCAAGCCGTACCAGTCGACCCACACCATCGGCACCCGTCTGCTGCGGGTGCTCGGCATGGAGGGCGAGATCGTCCGCGGCCGCCCGCTGGGCGGCTGGACCAGCGGGCAGTACCGGTGGGCGCTGCGGGCGCCGCTGGCCGAACTGCCGGTCGCCGAAGCCCAGGCGGAGCTGGTGCGGCGCTGGCTCGCGGCGTACGGACCCGCCACCGCCGAGGACGTCAGGTGGTGGACGGGCTGGGGTGTGCGGGAGGTACGCGCCGCCCTCACCGCCTGCGCGGCGGCCCCGGTCCGACTGGACGTCGGCGACGGGGCGGGGGACGTCGAGGGGTACGCGCTGCCCGAGGATGCGGACGGTGCGACGGACGGTCCGGAGCCGGAGCCGTGGGCCGCACTTCTGCCGGGGCTCGATCCGACGCCGATGGGCTGGCGGCAGCGCGACTGGTTCCTGCCCGCCGAGCACCGGGCGGACCTCTTCGACCGCTCCGGCAACATCGGCCCCACGGTGTGGTGGAACGGGCGGATCGTCGGCGGCTGGGCGCAGCGGGCCGACGGCGAGATCGTCCGGGAACTGCTGGAGCCGGTGGGCGCCGAGGCCGAGGCCGCGATCGACGCCGAGTCGGCCCGCCTCGCCGTCTGGCTGGGTCCGGTCCGGGTGACACCCCGCTTCCGCACCCCGCTGGAGCGCCGCCTGAGCAGCCGCTAGCGCGAGCGGCGCCCGGTCCGGCCGGGCGGGGCACGGAACCCGTCAGCGGTAGCGGCGCGGGCCGCCCGGACGGGTTGTGATCCCTCTCTCGGTTCCGCCCTGCCGCCGCCCTCGCCGGAGCGAGAACTCACCCGTCTGCCGCCTTCCGTCGGCACCGCGCCGACCTGCGCCCTTCCCCGGGACGGGACGGCTGCGGCGCCTCAGCGGCGGCCCCTCGTCGCGCGGCGGCGGGTCTTCGGCCGGTCGGCGGGGAGGTTTGATTCGTTGCAGACTGAGCAAAAGAACCCGGGCCGCGACCGCGGCCCGAGGATGGTGAGTCCGGTGACAGCCGTACGACCGAACCATGCGCACCCGACAGCACCGCCCCCGCCACCGACCGAGGTGAGTCCGGTGACCGAGACGCTGACCGACATATCCCCGAGCGCAGAAGTGCAGCCACTGACCGAGGCGAACGCCGAGGGGCATCTGGCCGCCATCTGCTTCAAGATCGGCCCTCCCCGACTGGTCGGCGTGGAGGCGGAGTGGTTCGTCCACGATGTCCGGTCCCCCGGCGCCCAGGTGCAGCCGGAACGGGTGACCCAGGCCCTCGCGGCGCTGCCCGCCGACCCCGCCGGCAGTCCTCCCGGCCCGCTGTTCCCGGCGGGTTCCCTTCTCACCCGCGAACCGGGCGGGCAGGTCGAGCTCAGCTCCCCGCCCGCCGACAGCCCCGGCGACTGCGCCGAGGGCCTGCTGCTCGACCAGGGCGCCCTGCGGGCCGCACTCGCCGCCCAGGGCCTGCGTCTCACCGGCTCCGGCACCGACCCGCTGGCCCGCGAACGCCGGATGCAGCTCTCCCACCCCCGCTACCGGGCGATGGAACGGCACTTCGACCGCACCGGGCCCTGGGGCCGGACGATGATGTGTGGCACCGCGTCCCTGCAGGTCTGCGTGGACGCCGGCACCGCGAGCGGCCCGCAGTCGTACACGGCACGGTGGCGGCTGCTCCATCTGCTCGGCCCGGTGCTGGTCGCCGCCTTCGCCAACTCTCCGTTACTGGACGGCCGGCCGGCCGGCCACCGCTCCACCCGGCAGATGGTCTGGTCCAGGGTGGACCCGACCCGCACCCTGGCGCCGCGACTCGCCGACGGCGACCCGGGCGAGAACTGGGCCCGCTACGTCCTGGACGCCGAGCTGATGTGCATCCAGCGCGGCGACGGCCGCTCCTGGGCCGCACCGGCCGGGCGCACCTTCCGCGACTGGCTGCGCGAGGGCGGCGAACGGCCGCCCACCCTGGCCGACCTGCACTACCACTGCACCACGCTGTTCCCGCCGGTCCGCCCGCGCGGCCACCTGGAACTGCGCATGATCGACGCTCAGCCCGACAGCGGCTGGCTGGTCCCGCTGGCGCTGGTCAGCGGACTGCTCGACGACCCGGTGGCCGCCGACACCGCACTCGCCGCGCTGGAACCCCTCGGCACCCTCGACCGGCTACCTCCGCGCTCCGAACTCTGGCGCCGGGCAGCCACTTTGGCGATGGCCGATCCGACGCTGCGCCGGGCCGCGCTGGCCTGCTTCGGTGCCGCCGAACAGGCCCTCGCCCGCCGTACCGGCAGCGGACGGCTGAGCCGGGCCCTGACCGAGTTCGCCGAGCGCTACCCCGCGCGGGGCCGATGTCCCGCCGACGACCAGCTGGACGCCCTGCGGGCCGGCGTCCACCCCGTCCTCCAGGAGAGCGCACCATGCTGAACGCCGACCGTCTCCCCCAGGCCGCGCCGGAGCCCACCGGCGCCGAGCCGCTGCGCGAGCGGATCGCCGCCGAGCTGCTGGCCGCCCGCGAGCGGACCGCCGCGCTCACCGACTGCGTGGACGACCGCGACCTGACCGCCCAGCACTCCCCGCTGATGTCGCCGCTGGTCTGGGACCTCGCCCACATCGGCAACCAGGAGGAGCTCTGGCTGCTTCGCAATGTCGGCGGTCGAGAGGCGATGCACCCGGAGATCGACCCGCTCTACGACGCCTTCGAGCACCCGCGCGCGAAGCGCCCCGCGCTGCCACTGCTCGCCCCGGCCGAGGCCCGCGCCTACTCGTACGAGGTGCGCGGCCGGGTGCTGGACCTGCTCGCGGCCAGCCCCCTCGAAGGGGCGCCGCTGCTGGACGGTGGCTTCGCCTTCGGGATGATCGCCCAGCACGAGCAGCAGCACGACGAGACGATGCTGATCACCCACCAGCTCCGGCAGGGCCCGGCCGCGCTCACCGCTCCCCCGCCACCGGCCCTCGATCCCGATCCGCTGCCGGCCGAAGTCCTGGTCCCGGCGGGCCCGTTCACCATGGGCACCGACACCGAGCCCTGGTCCCTGGACAACGAGCGGCCCGCCCACCGGGTCGACCTGCCGGCCTTCCGACTGGACACCACCCCGGTGAGCAACGCCGCCTACCAGGAGTTCATCGCGGACGGCGGCTACCGTGACCCGCGCTGGTGGACGGCGGAGGGCTGGACGCACCGGCAGCGCGCCGGCCTCGGGGCCCCGCTGTTCTGGCACCGCGACGGCGGCCAGTGGCTGCGTCGCCGCTTCGGGGTGACCGAGCCGGTGCCGGGCGACGAGCCGGTACTCCACGTGTGCTGGTACGAGGCCGACGCGTACGCCCGCTGGGCCGGGCGGCGGCTGCCGACCGAGGCCGAGTGGGAGAAGGCCGCCCGGCACGACCCCGCCACCGGCCGTTCCCGCCGCTTCCCGTGGGGCGACGCCGAACCGACCCCGGAGCTGGCCAACCTGGGCCAGCGCCACCTGCAGCCGGCCCCCGTCGGCAGCTACCCGGCCGGCCGGTCGCCGTACGGGGCGCGGCAGTTGATCGGCGACGTGTGGGAGTGGACGGCCAGCGACTTCCGGCCGTACCCCGGCTTCGGAGCCTGGCCCTACCGGGAGTACTCCGAGGTGTTCTTCGGCCCCGAGTACAAGGTGCTGCGCGGCGGCTCGTTCGCCGTCGCGCCGGTGGCCTGCCGGGGCACCTTCCGCAACTGGGACTACCCGATCCGGCGGCAGATCTTCTCCGGCTTCCGCACCGCCGCCTCGGTCGAGGAAGCCTGATGTGTCGTCACCTCGCCTATGTAGGGCGTGCGTTGGCCATACGGCAGCTGCTCGTTGACCCGCCCGCGAGCCTTTACCGGCAGTCCTGGGCCCCGCGACTGCAGCAGTACGGCAGCATGAACGCGGACGGCTTCGGCGTCGGCTGGTACGCCGCGCACGACCCGGTTCCGGCCCGCTACCGGCGGGCCGGGCCGATCTGGGCCGACCCCTCCTTCACCGACCTCGCCCGGGTGGTACGGACCGGCGCCCTACTCGCCGCCGTGCGCTCCGCCACCGACGGCTGCGCGCCGGGCGAGGCGGCGGCGGCACCGTTCGGCGCCGAGCGGTGGCTCTTCAGCCACAACGGCGCGGTGCCCGGCTGGCCGCGGCAACTGGGCAAACTGGCCGCCACCCTGCCACCCGAGGAGCTGCTCGGTCTGGAGGCCGCCAGCGACTCCGCCCTGCTGTGGGCACTCACCCTGCACCGGCTGCGCGCGGGCGCCCCGCTGGACGTCGCGCTCGCGCGGACCGTCCTGGAGGCCGCGGACCACAGTGCCGAGGCCCGGCTCAACCTGCTGCTCACCGACGGGACTTCGATCGCCGCCACCAGCTGGGGCGACACCCTCTGCTACCGGCTGGGCCCCGGCTCGGTGGTACTCGCCTCGGAGCCGTACGACGACCTGCCCGGCTGGGTGCACCCGCCCGACCGCTCACTGCTGCTCGCCGGCCCCGACGGCGCGACCGTCCGACCGCTCGGCTGACCGTCCCCCGCACCGCACGGCCTCCTGCGGAGCGCAGGGGCTTCACCGCACCGGACTCCACCCAACCGGGCTTCACCGCACCGGACTTCACCGCACCGAGAACTCACCGCACCGTGAACTCGCCGCACCGTGAGAGGAACTCCGCACCATGGGCACCTTCGACCTCACCCGACTGCTCCCGGCTGACCACTTCAGCAGCGCGCTACGGCACGACGTCCGGCACGGTCTGACCGCGAATCCCAAGTGGCTGCCACCCAAGTGGTTCTACGACGCCCGGGGCAGCGAGCTGTTCGAGGAGATCACCCGGCTACCCGAGTACTACCCGACCAGGGCCGAGCGGGAGATCCTGATCGCCCGCTCCCGCGAGATCGCCGCCGTGACGAAGGCCCGCACCTTGGTGGAGCTTGGCTCCGGCTCCTCCGAGAAGACCCGGCTGCTGCTGGACGCGCTCCGCGAGGTCGGCAGCCTGCGGTCCTACATACCCGTGGACGTCAGCGAGAGCGCGCTGACCTCGGCCGGGCGGGCACTGACCGGGGAGTACCCGGAGATCGCTGTGCACGCCATCGTCTCCGACTTCACCCGGGGCCTCGGCCTGCCCCCGGACGGCGGCCCCCGGCTGGTCGCCTTCCTCGGCGGGACCGTGGGCAACATGCCCCCGGCCGAGCGGGCCGAGTTCCTGGCCACGCTGCGCCGGGAACTGGAGCCGGGCGACGCACTGCTGCTCGGCACCGATCTGGTCAAGGAGCCGGCCGTGCTGATCGCCGCGTACGACGACGCGGCCGGGGTGACGGCCGCCTTCAACCGGAACGTGCTCTCCGTGGTGAACCGGGAGCTGTCGGCGGACTTCGACCCGGCGGCCTTCGAGCATGTCGCGCTCTGGGACCCGGCGGCCGAGTGGATCGAGATGCGGCTGCGTTCCCGCAGGTCGCAGACGGTGAAGGTGGAGGCGCTCAGCCTGCCGGTGCACTTCGCCGAGGGCGAGGAGCTGCGGACGGAGATCTCGGCGAAGTTCCGGCACGCCCGGGTGGCCGACGAGCTGACCGCCGCCGGGTTCAGGCTGACCGAATGGTGGACCGACGACCAGGGGCGGTTCGGGCTGTCCCTGGCGGAGCCGGTCGGCAGGAACGGCTGAGGCCCCCGGGCCCACCGGGGAGCGCCCCGGTGGGATGCGTTCGCGCGATGTTCAACTCTTGAAGAGTCTGGGTGATCACCGATGCTCTGATGTACAAGGTTTAAACGATGTGGTTACTATCTCAGCGCCTCAGCGTTGAGTACAGGAGTCAGATCGTGAGCGTCACCCAGCAGCCCGTAAGGTCCGGGGCCACGGCCCCGGACCGGCTCGGCTTCGTCGTCTTCATCACCGCAGCCGCCGCCCTCGGCGGCTTCCTGTTCGGCTACGACAGCTCCGTGATCAACGGCGCGGTGTCCGGCATCCAGGACCGGTTCGGGATCGGCGACGGCGTCACCGGCCTGATCGTCTCCTCCGCGCTGCTGGGCTCGGCGGTCGGCGCCGCCCTGGCGGGCCGCTTCGCCGACCGCTATGGCCGCATTCGAGTCATGAAGGTGGCGGCCGTCCTGTTCGCCATCAGCGCGGTCGGCTCGATGCTGCCGTTCGCCGCTTGGGACCTGGCGTGCTGGCGGGTGCTCGGCGGTGCCGCGATCGGTATCGCCTCGGTGATCGCCCCGACCTACATCGCCGAGGTCGCGCCCACCAAGTACCGGGGCCGGCTGGCCTCCTTCCAGCAGGCCGCGATCGTGCTCGGCATCGCCATCTCGCAGCTGGTGAACTGGGTGCTGGCCGAGTCGGCCGGCGGTGACACCCGCGGCCACCTGCTCGGCCTGGAGGCGTGGCAGTGGATGCTCGGGATCTGCGTGATCCCGGCCGTGGTCTACTTCGTGCTCTCCTCGATGATCCCGGAGTCGCCCCGCTACCTGATCTCGGTCGAGCGGCTGGACGACGCCCGCAAGGTGCTGCGCGAGGTCGAGGGCGAGGGCGTCGACACCGAGGAGCGGATCGCCGAGATCCAGGGCCTGATCGCCTCCGACCACCAGCCGCGCTTCAAGGACCTGCTCGGCGGCCGCTTCGGCCTGCTGCCGATCGTCTGGGTCGGTATCGGCCTCTCGGTCTTCCAGCAGCTCGTCGGCATCAACGTGATCTTCTACTACTCGTCGATCCTCTGGCAGTCGGTCGGCATCGACCAGAGCAGCTCGCTGCTGATCAGCTTCTCCAGCTCGATCATCAACATCGTCGGCACCGTGATCGCGATCCTGCTGGTCGACCGGATCGGCCGCAAGCCGCTGGCGGTCATCGGCTCGGTCGGCATGGCCGCCTCGCTGGCCGCGGCCGCCTGGGCGTTCAGCTCGGCCACCGGCAGCGGCAGCGACGTCAAGATCCCGGACCTGCAGGGCACGGTGGCCCTGGTCGCCGCCAACGCCTTCGTCCTCTTCTTCGCCCTGTCCTGGGGCGTGGTGGTCTGGGTGATGCTCGGCGAGATGTTCCCGAACCGGATCCGCGCGGCCGCCCTGTCTGTCGCGGCCTCGGCCCAGTGGGTCGCCAACTGGCTGATCACGGTGTCGTTCCCGTCGATGTCCCGCTGGAACCTCTCGGCGACGTACGCGATCTACGCGGCGTTCGCGGCGCTGTCGATCCTCTTCGTGGCCCGGTTCATGAAGGAGACCAAGGGCGTCCGCCTGGAGGACATGGGCTGACCTGAGCCCTCCCGCACGCCGGGCCCCGCATCCTCCTGCCGTCGAGCGGAGGTGCGGGGCCCTCGTGCGCGGGTCACCAGCCATGTCGCACCCCAGGCATGTCACAGCCCCAGCGCGAGCGGTCCGCGCTGGGGCTGTCCGTTGCTGCGGTCGAGCCGGTCAGACAGTCGGGAAGTCCCCCGCCTTTACCCCGGTGACGAAGGCCGACCACGCTTCTGCGGGGAAGACCAGCGCGGGGCCGTCGGGATCCTTGGAGTCACGGACCGGCATCACGCTGGCGAAGCCGTCAGCAACCTCTACGCAGCTGCCGTTGTCGCCGCCGCTGTAGCTACTCTTCCGCCAGGTCTTGAGTGTTGACGCATCGAGGATGTGCCTAGTGCTCATGTTCGTAGTCCTCCGCCACCGATTCGAGCATGTCTAGGGACGCCTCCGGCGGCAACGCGGCAGCCCGAGCAAGATCGTAGGCGTCTCGATACCGCTGCACTAGCGCCGGATCGTCGATCAGCGATCCCGTGTACAGCCCCTCGACGTATGCCGCGTCGGGCGCATCGGAGAAGCGCATCAGGCTCATCATGCTGCCCATCGTTGCGTGCGCCCCGACCGAGTGAGGCACTACCTGCACCAGGATTCGGCCGGCGCGCCCCAGGCCACTGATGTGATGTAGTTGCTCTGCCATCACGGCGGGCCCGCCGACGACCGCACGGATGACGTTCTCGTTCAAGATCGCCCATACCGTGGGGCTGCCAGGATCTTCGAGGATACGCGCACGCTCCAGGCGGTTGACAACGCATCTGTCAACATCTGCCACCGCATAGTTCGGCTGAGCGCCTCGGAACACCGAACGCGCGTATGCCGCCGTCTGCAAGATGCCTGGTACGAGAGAAACGGCATACTCGTAGATCGCTACTGCCTGGCTCTCCAGCTCGGCCGCAGCCGCGAAGTGGTCGGCGAACCGGGCAGTGTTCAGTGTCCGCCGCATCCGGGTGAAGAAGCCGTCCGTGCCCAGCACGTTGTCCAGTCGCTTCGCTATGTCCGCCTGCGGCTTCCTACGGCCCGCCTCGATGTGAGCGATGAGCGATCCGGAGCAGACGACTCGCTCACCTAACTCTTCCTGGGTGAGTCCGCCCGACTCACGCTTGCGCCGCAGCTCCTCACCGTAGAACTCCCCTGGCGACAGCGGCACTTCTCGATCAGAACGTCTGGCCATTCGTCAGTGGCCCTTCTTGACAACCGAGGTTGGAGAGCTTGAGGCACTGCAAATGCTAGCGCCGGAGCGGAATCATTGCGACACACAACGTGATCGGCCGTCCGCAAGCTGACGGACGACGACAGACCCCGGCGACGCCTGGCAGCGCCCCGGGGCATGGCCAACCTGAAGAGAGCAGGTCGACATGAAAGACCTTAGCGACCCTCCGTTCGCGGAAGGGATCACGGCGCCAGAATGGCTTGATCGGGCGCCAGCTGCGGCGAGTGAGCACTCGGCGTGGCTGCCACGCCACCGGAAGTCGGGCGGCGCGGCGCGGAAGTTGCTGCGCGGATTCCTCGCAAACAGCGCAGATGGCGAACTGTACGTCGATGCGGGCGAGTTGGTGTTGACCGAGCTGGTCAACAATGCAGTGCAGCATGGGCGTACGTCGCCCGGCCGGTTGATCTTCGTGCGGTTCGAGCTGTCGCCGGGCGCGCTGCGGGTCGAGGTGCACGACGCCAGTGCGGACCGGCCGACCGTGCGCCGGGCGGGCGTGGAGGACGAGTCGGGCCGGGGACTGTGGTTGATCGATCAGCTGTCGGCCCGGTGGGGCTGCTGTCCGCGTGCGGGCGGGGTCGGCAAGGCGATGTGGGCGGTCGTCGGCAAGGCAGCCGGGGATAAGCGATGACGGAGCTCTCGCCCCCGGGGCGCGCGAAGCAGGAACGGGAAGCAAGCGACACGTCGAGGACGGGTGAGTCATGACCGGAGCTGCGAAGGCCGGCAGGACGCCGGAGACGGAGACGACCTTTCCACACCCGGTCATGGTCGAGATCAAGGGCCTGACGCGGACGGCCACGTTCACCCGGCTCGCCGACGCGGTCGCGGCGGTGCGGACCACCCTTGCCACGCTGTCGCTGGACGACGCCCACGCCGCCTACCTCGCCGAGCAGTTCGCGCCGGAAGCGGTCGACCGCATCGGCCGCCAGCTGACCAAGGTCGGCATGGTGCGCTCCATCGCGTTCGTCGGGATCGATGCCCACCCGATCTACATCCGCCCGACAGGGAAGCGGCAGCAGGTCCAGCCACGCCGCGATGCGTAATTCGCTTGCCCGGCGGTCCGGCGGGTTCGAGACTGCCCGGATGGCGGAAGCGGTGCTGCGGCGGACGGTCCGGGTCCTGGTGACCTGGCGGGGTGAACGGATCGGCGTCCTCGGGCCGTTCCCGGTTGAGAGCGGCTGGTGGCACGATGTGGCGCCGGTGGCCGCCAGCGCCGAGGCCGTGCTCGGGGTGCCTGTGCTGGTGCTGCGGCTGGTCTCGGTCGCGGGCGGCGAGGGCGGGCGAGGCGGGCTGGCCACCTACCACGCGGAGGCCACTGCCCGACCGAAGGGTGAACTCGCCGCCTTCGGCGATGAGTTGGGCAAGGATCCGCTACGCTCCGACTGGGCCACCGCCGAGGGGCTGCGGGCCGCACTGGACTGGGCCGACGACGCCCTGCGGGCGTCCGGGCGGCCGGCGACCGGCCCGGTCGAGCAGGTGAAGAGCTGGAACCTGTCGGGGCTGTACCGAATACCGACCGCGAAAGGCCCGGCCTGGCTGAAGACCACACCCTCCTTCGGGGCTGCGGAGGCCCGGGTGATCGACCTGTTCGGTTCCATGGACCCCCAGTTGGTCCCGGTGGTGCTGGCGGCGGACGGCGTCGGGCGCCGGCTGCTGCTCGACCACGTACCGGGCGAGGACTGCTGGGGCCTGCCGGACGACTCGATGCTCTCCGCGATCGAGCGGCTGGTCGCCGCGCAGGCCGCACTGGCCGGGCGGGCGGCCGCTTCGGGCCTGGACGACCGGACGCCGGGGCGGCTGGTCAGCATGTACCGGGAGCTGCTGCTGCGCACGGACGAACTAGGGCTCACTTCAGCCGAGTTGGCTCAGGCCGAACACCTCAGCAACGAACTCCCATATCTGGCTATCGAGTTGGCTGCCTGCGGGCTGCCGGAGACGGTCCTGCACGGCGACTTCCACCCCGGCAACTGGCGCTTCGACGGCTGGTGTTCGGTGCTGGTGGACTTCTCCGACGCCTGCCTCGGCAATCCGGCCTTCGACGGACTTCGACCCCGGGCCTTCCTGTCCGAGGAGCGCTGGGCGCAGGTCCGCGAGCGCTGGATCGCCGCCTGGTCCGCCCACGTGCCCGGCTCCGATCCCGCACGGGCACTGGAGGTCGCCGGACCGCTGATGCACCTGGCCTACGCGGTGCGGTACCAGACCTTCCTGGACAACATCGAGGCCGGCGAGCGGATCTACCACGAGGGGGATCCGGCCGCGGAGCTGCGCCGCGCGATCGCCTCGTACCGCGCGGTCGGCTCGCAGCGGGCGATCGGCGGGTGAGCCTCCGGGACGGCGCGAGCCGTGACCTGCCCGCCCCGGGACCGCCTCAGCCCCTGGACTCCGGGGCGGGGAACCTGAGCGCGAGCCCGTCCAGCAGGGCCTCCAGGCCGGTTTCGAAGGCGCCGTCGTCGATGGCGCGGCGGTGCTCGGCGAGCAGGTGGGCTTCGCCGAGGTGCGGGTACTCGGCGGCGTAGAGCTGGGCGTCCTCGGGGAAGCCGGCGGCGAAGGAGGCCAGCGCCGAGCCGGTGATGAAGTAGCGCATCAGCGCGCCGATCCGGGTCGCCTGACCGCGCGGCCAGCCGGCGTCCACCAGGAAGCCGAAGACCGCGTCGGCCAGCCGCAGCGCGTTGGGCCGGCGGCCCGGGCCCTGGGCGAGGACCGGGACGATGTTGGGGTGGGCCGAGAGCGCGGCGCGGTAGGAGCGGGCCCAGTCACGCAGGGCACCTCGCCAGTCCGCACCGCCCTCCGGGCCGAACATGCCGAGGTCGACCTCGCCCATTACGCTGTCCACCACCGCGTCCAGCAGCTCGTCCTTGGTGGCGAAGTGGTTGTAGAGCGAGGGGCCGCTGACCGAGAGCCCGGCGGCCAGCCGACGGGTGGAGAGCGCCTCCAGGCCCTCGGCGTCGACCAGCTCGAGAGCGGCCATGACGATGCGGTCGCGACTGAGCAGCGGGGTGCGCGGGCGCGCCATCATCGCCTCCTCGGCGGGGGTTCCGGATGTCCGCCGGTCATTCTCGCAGCCTGCCTCCGGGCGCCTCTTCCCAGATCCGGACCCGGCGGGCTACAGTCCAGGAAAACTTGCACCGCTAGTTTAACGACCCCGACTCCTGGGGCAAGGAGCCGGACGAGGACGAGGGATCCACCGCGATGAACCTGGAGCTCTCCGAGGAACAGGCCGCCGTGCGCGCGCTGGCCGCCGACTTCACCGACCGCGAGATCGCGCCGTACGCCGCCGACTGGGACCGGGCGGAGTCGGTGGACCGGGCGATCGTCGGCAAGCTGGCCGAGGTCGGCTTCCTGGGGCTGACCATTCCCGAGGAGTACGGCGGCAGCGGCGGCGACCACCTGGCGTACTGCCTGGTGCTGGAGGAGCTGGGCCGGGGCGACTCGGCGGTGCGCGGGATCGTCTCGGTGTCGCTGGGGCTGGTGGCCAAGTCCGTCAACGGCTTCGGCACCGAGGAGCAGAAGCGGTACTGGCTGCCGAGGCTGACCTCGGGCGAGGCGCTGGGCTGCTTCGCGCTGACCGAGCCCGGCACCGGCTCGGACGCCGCCAACCTCACCACCCGGGCGGTCAGGGACGGCGACAACTGGCTGATCACCGGCACCAAGATGTTCATCACCAACGGCACCTGGGCCGAGGTGGCGCTGGTCTTCGCCCGCACCGGCGGCGGCGATCCGGAGCGCCAGGGCCATCGCGGCATCACCGCCTTCCTCGTCCCCACCGGCCTGCCTGGCTTCGAGCGCCGGGAGATCCACGGCAAACTGGGCCTGCGCGGCCAGGCGACCGCCGAACTGGTCCTGGACAACGTACGGGTGCCCGACAGCGCCCGGCTCGGCGCCGAGGGCAAGGGCTTCACGGTGGCGATGGCCGCACTGGCCAAGGGGCGGATGTCGGTCGCGGCCGGCTGCGTCGGTATCGCCCGGGCCTGCCTGGACGCGGCGGTGAAGTACGCCGGGGAGCGCGAGCAGTTCGGGAAGCCCATCGCCTCCCACCAGTTGGTGCAGGAGCTGCTCGCCGACATATCGGTCGACATCGAGGCGGCCCGGCTGCTGACCTGGCGGGTGGCCGACCACATCGAGCGCGGCCTGCCGTTCGCCACCGAGTCCTCCGTCGCCAAGCTGTACGCCAGTGAGGCGGCGGTCCGGGCCGCCAACAACGCCCTGCAGGTGTTCGGCGGCTACGGGTTCATCGACGAGTACCCCGTCGGCAAGTACCTGCGCGACGCGCGGGTGATGACCCTGTACGAGGGCACCAGCCAGATCCACAAGCTGCTCATCGGACGTGCCCTGACCGGTGTCAGCGCGTTCTGATCCAGCGAAGTCCCCGAAACCACCGGCATCCGGCGGCACTTCCCGAACCGCCCGCATCCGGCCCCCGAAGCCACCAGCAGGAAATCAGCACCAGTAGAGGAGCCCGAAGAAGTGCGTCCCGTCTACTTCGCCGCCGCCCGCCGCACCCCGATCGGGCGGCTGCGCGGCGCGCTGTCCAGCGTACGGCCCGACGACCTCTCGGCCGCCGTACTGCGCGGACTGCTCGACCAGGTACCGCAGTTGGATCCGGCCAGGATCGACGACGTCTACTGGGGTGCCGCCAACCAGGCCGGCGAGGACAACCGCAACGCCGCCCGGATGGCGGTGCTGCTCGCCGGGCTGCCGGAGAGCGTGCCCGGCGCCACCCTCAACCGGCTCTGCGCCTCGGGCATGGAGGCCGTCACCACGGCGGCCCGCGCGATCGGCTCCGGCGAGGCTGAGATCGTGATCGCGGGCGGCTGCGAGTCGATGAGCCGCGCCCCGTTCGTCCTCCCCCGCCCGGACGAGGCACTGCCGCACCGGATCGAGACCTTCGACACCCGGCTCGGCTGGCGGCTCACCAACCCCAGGATGCCCGAGCTGCACGGCGTGCTCTCGATGGGCGAGACCGCCGAGGAGGTCGCCGCCCGGTACGGCGTCACCAGGGAGCAGCAGGACGAGTTCGCGCTGCGCAGCCACCAGCTGGCCGCGCTCGCCCGCAAGGAGGGGCACTTCGACGCCGAACTCCTGCCCGTGGTCCGCCCGGACGGGCTGGAGGTCGGCCAGGACGAGGGCATCCGGGAGGACACCACGCTGGAGAAGCTGGCCCGGCTGAAGCCGGTCTTCCGGGAGGGCGGCACGGTGACCGCGGGCAACGCCTCGCCGATGAACGACGGGGCGGCCGGGCTGCTGCTGGTGAGCGAGGAGGCGCTGCGGGAGCTGGAGTTGGAGCCGCTCGGCCGCTACGTCGGCGGGGCCTCTGCCGGGGTGCACCCGGATGTGATGGGGATCGGCCCGGTGCCGGCGACCCGCAAGCTGCTCGGCCGGGTCGGCTGGCAGGTCGCGGATGTCGAGGAGGCCGAGTTCAACGAGGCGTTCGCGGCCCAGGCGCTGGCCTGTGTACGGGAGTTGGGCTTCGACCCGGAACTGGTGAACCCGAGCGGCGGCGCGATCGCGCTCGGCCACCCGCTCGGCGGTTCCGGCGCCCGGATCCTGACCACGCTGTTGCACCGGATGCGGCGGACAGGTGCCCGGCGCGGACTGGCCACCATGTGCGTGGGCGTCGGCCAGGGCAGCGCGGTGGTGGTCGAACGGGTCTGACGGCGGACAGGCCCCGCTGCGGCGATCGGCCGCGAGCACCCGGCACGGCTGTGCGGGGCGCGCGCCAGATCGGCCGCGCCCCAGGAAGTACCCAGTTACCCAGGAGGATTGGCAATGGCACGTTTCGTGGGCAAGGTCGCCGTGGTCACCGGCGCCGCGCAGGGCATCGGCGCGGCAACCGCGCTGCGGCTGGCCGAGGAGGGCGCGGCGGTCGCCGTGGTGGACCTGACGGCCGAGCGGGCACAGGGCACGGTGGAGGCGATCACCGCCAAGGGCGGCACGGCGCGGGCCTACGGCTGCGACGTGGCCGACTACGACGCGGTGGAGGCCGTGTTCGCCACCGTGGCTGCGGAGTTGGGCGGGATCCACATCCTGGTGAACAACGCCGGGATCACCCGGGACAACCTCTTCTTCAAGATGCCGAAGGCGGACTGGGACGCCGTCCTGACGATCAACCTGACCAGCGCCTACAACTGCAGCCACGTGGCGCAGAAGTACATGGTGGAGCAGCGGTACGGCAAGATCGTCTCGCTCAGCTCGCGCTCCGCGCTCGGCAACCGGGGCCAGGCCAACTACGCGGCCGCCAAGGCGGGGATCCAGGGGCTGACGGCGACGCTGGCGATCGAGCTCGGTCCGTACAACATCAACGTCAACGCGGTGGCCCCCGGCTACATCGCCACCGCGATGACCGCCGCCACCGCCGAGCGGGTCGGCGCCACGCCCGAGGCGCACCAGGCCGAGGTCGCCGAGCGCACCCCGCTGCGCCGGGTCGGCCGGCCGGAGGAGATCGCCTCCGTGGTGGCCTTCCTGGCGAGCGAGGACGCCTCGTACGTGAGCGGCCAGACCCTGTACGTGAACGGCGGCGCGCGCTAGAACAGGTGACGGCTGTCCGTCAGTCGGCCGATCCCGGAGCGTCGTCACCTGCTCCGGGGTCGCCCGCTGCCCATCCGGGTGGCCCCCGGCCGGGCTCAGAGCTGGGTCTCGATCTCCGCGGTCACCAGCTGCTTGAGGTAGCGCTCGGCCGCGCGGAGCTTGCGGCCGTCCGGGCCTGGCAGGTAGGCGCGGAGTTCGATGATCTCCGGTGCCACCCTGATCGCCTCGGCCTTGTCCTTGATCGAGCGCCAGCACGCCTCCGCATTGGTGGTCGCCTGCTGGGCCTCCGGGTGCTCGGGTCCCACCGAGCGGATCAGCGTCAGAGCCACCTCGCGGTACAGCTCGGCGGCCTGCTCCGGACGGCCCGCCAGCCGCATGACATGGGCGCGGACCTGGCGGACCTGCAGCACGGCCGGGGCGACGGGTCCGTGCTCGGACACCGCCTGCCGCTCCAGATCGAGGGCCAGCTCCATGGCGCTCTCGTGCTCGCCAGCGTCGGCGCTGCGCACGATCCGGCCGATCGTCTCGCGGTACAGGGCGATCGGATCCGCTGGAGCGGACTCCGGGTCGGGCTCGGCGGCGGGCTCCGGGTCGGGCTCGGCGGCGGGCTCCGGGGCCGGGCTCGACAGCTCGGCGCCGGACGGCTCACGGTCCGACGGCTCGGCGGCAGGTGCCTCGGGGGCCGCGGCCGGCTCCTTGTCCAGGCTGACCACGGCGGCGGTCACCGCGGACTCGTACGGCTGCGGTTCCGGCGCCGGGAGCGGCTCGGTCTTCGGCTCGGTCCGCGGCTCGGTCCGCGGCTCGGTCCGCGGCTCCGGGTGCTCCACGACGGTGGCGGGAAGGTCCTTGAACAGGTTCACCAAAGGCACTCCCGCCTCCGCGGGCCCGTCCCCGGGCGCCTGCCGGACCGGCTGCGGCGCCGCCTTCAGCAGCGAGACCGGGCGCACCGGACGCGGCGGCGTCGGCGGCACACCGGGCTTGAGCAGCGAGACCGGCCGCCGTGGGACCACCGGCAGCGTCGGCTCCGGCGTCGGCCCGGCCGTGCCCTTGTCCAGCCGTACCCGGTCGGCCTGAGCCTTGCGCGGCCGCGCCGCTCTCGCGGGCGGCTTCGGCATCACGGCGGACGGAAGTCGCCCGTCGTGCGGCCGGGGCTCCGCATCGCCCACCTGGCGGGAGGTGTTGCGGAACAGCGGCCGGTCGGCCGGGTGGGAGGTGTGGATGATCACGTCGGGGCGCAGCACCGAGTGCACCTGCTGGCGCAGCTGTTCCGGCGTCAGGACGGGCTCGGCGCCCGGGCGGCCGCCGTGCAGTGCCTCTATCAACGCGCGGGTGAAGGTGCCGATCTGCTCCGGGTCCGGAGCGACGACCGCCCAGAGCGGCACTCCGTCCGTCAGCGGGGAGATGGTGCTCTGGAGCTGCGGCCAGACGGCCTGGTCGGCGCTCAGGTCGGCGATCACCAGGGTGTCCCACTCGGCCGGGCGGTGCTGCAGCTCGGCCGCGACGGCCGACCAGGGCAGCCCGTCCTGGCGGATCGAACCCGCTTTGGAGTCACGCAGCGTCAGGTAGAGCTGGCCGCCGCGCCGGTCGGCGATCAGGTGGCCACCCAGGTGGATGATCAGTGGTCCGGCGTGCCGGGCGGCGGCCCGCAGATGGGCCAGGACGCTCTGCGGGTCGCTGGCGCCGGGCAGATGGACGGCGTCCACGGCGTCGGCCGCCAGCAGGATCGACGGCGAGACTGCGGCCAGCATGGCCGAGAGCACCGGCGCCTGGGTCGAGCCGCTGCGCCCCAACAGACGGCGGCCTGACCCGCCGTAACCGCCCTCGATCACCAGGATCCGGCCGCGCGGCCCGCCGCCGAGTCCGGGGCTCGCCGCCACGGGCGCGGGGGCCGGCTGGGGCCGGATCGCGGGCATCATGCCGGTCCAGCCGGTGACGGGCATCCGGCCGTCCGGGGTGTCGGGAAGTGGCGGCACGGTGGTGCGCTCGACGGCCGGCACGGCGTCACCGGGGTACGGCTGCGACTCGCCGTAGCCGCCCGCGGGGCCGGTCGGGCTCGGCGGGGTGCTGGGCATCGCCGGGGGGTTCGGAGGGACCGGCGGCGCGGTGGGCGGGGCCACCGGGTACGGGGACGGTGCAGCCGTGTCGTCGGCGCCGGGTGGACGGTTGCCACTCCCGGAGGTCGATGTGAGGTCAGCCAACGCCGGTCTCTCCCGCCCCGCCCCGCTACTTCCGCGGGGTCCTTCTTTCCTACCGTGGTGTCCTTCACCACGCGCGACCACGCAACCTTACGGTGTGATGCCTCGGGCGAGCCAGGCCGGTCCCTCGATCGCGTGGCCGCCGGTCGGTACCCCCGCCGTTGCCGCGCGCCGGCCCGACGTACCGGATGCCGGAGCCCGCCTGCCACCGGGCGGCTACGGCCGACGGCGGCGAAGGGGAGGCGGTGTCGAAAGGTGGCGGCGGTGGAGGGGCGGCGGCGACCACCCACCTTGCACACCGTCAGGAACCCGGTCTCGATCGCGGTCCGCCGCCTCGATACGGCAAAGCACCGGTCAAGAGCTGTGGCAGGATGCGTGAATGAAGACGACCACTGCCGGACACCGTTGGATGCCGCTCGCCGGCACGGGCCTGCTGCTCTCGGCGAGCTTACTGCTCACCGCCTGCGGCACGCGGCCGGCGACCGAGTCCGGGCCGGGCGCCGCAGCGCACGCCGTCACACCCACCGCCGCACGCGCCGTCGCACTCGATCCCGCTCCTTCCGATGCCGTTCCGAGCAACTCCCCGGGCAGCTCGGTTCCCTGCCCCGCTTCGGGAGTCGACCTCCGGGCCGGGGAGGCCGACGCGGCGATGGGACTGCGCGTCCTGACCGTCGAGTTGGTCAACTGCGGCAACCGGCCGTACGCCCTGAACGGCTACCCGGCCGTCCGCGTACTGGACGAGAACCGGGAACCGCTCGACATCGCGGTCGGGCACGGCACCTCCGACATCGCCGTCATCGACCGCTTCGACGCCGGTCCCGCGCCGCTGAGCCTGCAGCCGGGCGAGAGCGCGCGGTTCGGGCTGGTCTGGCGGAACACCGTGACCGACGGCAACGACGCCCCTGTCAACGGCAGTTACCTGTCCGTCACACCCCGCCCCGGGGATCCGGCGCAGAGCGTGCCGGCCTTCCTCGACCTCGGCACCACCGGGAAACTGGGGATCAGCGCCTGGTCCCCGTCTTCCCGGTGAGTTGCCGTCGGGCGGTGCCTCGCCGTCAGTTGCCCGCGAGCAGGTCACGGAGCAGGGCGACCGTGTCGGCGTCCAGGTCGCGGCCGGTCCGGCGGCTGAGGGCGTCAAGCCGGTTGACCGCGCGGACCAGTTGGTCGCGGGCTCCGGCGGAGGCGTAGGTGTAGAAGAGGTCGCGGTGCAGCAGTTCGACGTCCGGGGCGACGGCGAGGCCGCGGAAGATGGCGGCCTCGGCGCTGCGGTGGTCGCCGTACTGCAGGCGGCGGGCGGCGAGTTCGTGGGCGGTGTCGACGATCGCGGCGATCATGTCCTGGCGTTCGGCCTCGGCCCAGGTGTAGGCGGTGGTCGGGGCCTCGGCGAACGGAGCGCCGCGGACCAGGGCGAGCGCGTGTGCCAGCGCGGCGTCGGCGGTGCTGCTGGTGCTGCGCATGCCGCGCCGGTACAGGCTGCGGAACTCGTCCCAGTCGCAGGTCACGGTCGGGGCGAAGGCGTAGCCGTCCGGGGTGTCCAGGTGGAGGAAGGCCCGGCCCTCGGCCGAGGTGCCGAACCAGGCCGCCAGTTCGGCGAGTTTGGCCTGCAGCGGGGTGGCGGCCCGGTCGGCCGCCGGCCCCGCGCCGTGCGATCCGGGGGCCAGGTGCGCGGCGCCCGGGTGCAGGGCCCGGTCGAGTTCGCCGTGTTCGAGGCCCGGGCGCAGCACCAGCAGGGCGGCCAGTTCGGTCAGCCGGGAGAGCACCGAGGGCTCGGCGGGCCCGACCGCGCACAGCACGTCCACCGGGCCGAGCAGCCGGATCCGGGGTGCGGTACGGGCGGCGTGCGCCTCCGGGGAGCGCAGAATGGCCAGCAGGTCGTCGCTGTCGCTGCGGGTGGAGCTGGGCACCGGCGGTACCGGGTGCACCGGCGTGACCGCGTGCACCACGCCCGCCGGGGCCGGGCGCGCCTGCCCGGCCGGGTCGGCGAAGGCGTCCGCCGGGGGAGCCGGGTCGTGCATCGGCGCGGGCTCGGGGGGCGCCGCCGGGGCGCCGGGGCGGTCCGGCTCGGGCGTGGCGGCCGCCGGCGGTTCGGCGGTGGACGGAGTGCCGGACTTCGTCAGCACGGGCGGGCCGGCGGGCGCCGGGCCCTTGCTGCGCAGTCCGCGGCTGTTGGCGCTGTGCCGGGACGGCGGCCGCGGCGGGGCGACCGGTCCCGCCTGGACCTCCTCGACGCCGGCGGCGGCAGCGGCAGCGGTGTCGGCGCCGGCCGGAGCGGCGGGCCCGGCGAGGCGCGGGGCCAGGGTCACGGTCGGGTCGGTACCCGCGAACGGGCTGGCTCCGGTGCCGATCATCCGGCTCACCAGCTGCGCCCCGGTCAGGTCCGCCGGCAGCGCCAGGGGCGCGCCCAGCGGGGCGCCTACCCCGGCCAGCACCGGCACGGGCGGCAACGGGATCTCCTCCGCGTCGCGGTCACCGCCCGGGCCGTCCAGGGTCCAGTCGGGAGCGGGGTGCTGGGTGGTATCGGATGCGGCCCGCAGCAGCTCGCCGATGTGGCCGTACTGCTGCGGGTCGAGCTTCTGGAGTTCGACGGTGAGGTGCAGTCCCGGGATGGTGGCGGTGCCGCTGCTGGGTAGGGTCCAGCGGGCGACCGGACCGCTGCCGCGTTCGGGCGCGCGGGTGACCACGGCGAGGCAGGTGCGGGGGGTGCCGTCGAGCAGGCGTCCCAGTTCGGCGGGCAGGTTTCCGCCGGGCGGCTGGGCGGAGAGCACGATCTCGGGCACCCAGGACTCGTCCGCGTGGCCCCGGCCGCGGGCGTCCCGCGGACTGGCCGCGTCGGCGGCCACCAGGGTGGCCCTGGCCTTGACCGTCCGCGGGCCGAGCGCGCTGATCGCCGCCTCCAGGCTGTCGTAGCGGTGCACCCGGTCCGCCGCCGTACCGGTGAGCGGCAGGTCCTCGGCGAGCCCCACCAAGTGCAGGTGCAGCCGGTCGGCGAGCGGGCTGTGCGCCAACTCGACCGCCAGCGTGCGCAGTACGTCCCGCGCGTCATCCGGGTGCCCGGACAGGTGCATCAGCCGTACGGTCTCCAGGTCGGCGAGCACCACGGCCCCGTCGGGCGCGGTGCCCAGGGTGACCAGGGCCGGGTAGGGCGCCGCGGTCTTGGCCGCCTGCGCGGCGGACAGCAGTTCCGTGGAGTCCTCGGGGCACCACCAGACGTTCGGCGCGTGGGCCGCCCGGAAGGGCGCGACCGGCGCGGCGGGGGCGCCGAGGTGCAGTTCGACGGTACGCCCCGGGGTCACCCGGACCGCGGCCAGGGCGGGCAGGCGCTTGCTGCCGCGCACGGTGTTGCGGGCCAGTGTGCGCAGTGCCCGGTTCAGCAGGTCGAGGGCGGTGTCGTTCTGGCGCACCTTCAGTTCGGCCTCGAACTCGGCCGCGGGCGCGGCCGGTAGGGCGATCCGGTGCCGGGGGCGGCGGGTGCACTGCTGGTCGCCCCGGCGGCGGGACACCGTTCCGATCATCACCGCCGCGAGCAGGACGCCGACCGTGGAGGCGGCGAGTGCCACGCTGTAGTCGTCGCTGGGCGCCGCCGCCTTCGCGGCCGGAGCCGGTTTCGCGGTGGGCGGCTTGTGCCCGGCGGGTACGGACGGGCGCGCGCCGGCCGGGGCCGGGCTCGGGGTGGCGCTCGGGGTGCCGGGGGCCGGGGCGGACGAGGTCGCGCCGCCGGTACCGGGCGCGGGGGTCGGGGACTGGGCCGGCGGCTGCGGCTGGGCCTGCGCACCGGGGACGGCGAGCACCATGCCCGGGACCAGGACGTCGGGATCGGTCAGCCGTTCCCCGTCGGGCGCGCTGATGCCCTTGTTCGCCTCGAAGAGCTTCGGCCAGGCATCCGCGGCGCCCAGTTCCCGTTCGGCGATGGCCGAGAGCGTGTCGCCGGACCGCACGGTGACGCTGGAACGCCACGTGCTCGCGGGCGGCGTCACTGGGACGGTGCCGCCCTGCGGCGAGCCGGACGTCGCCGAACTCCCGTCCGGTTTGGCGTCGTTCGGCATGAAGAGCTTCCAGCCGGGCTGGATCGGCCGGTCTGCGTCGAAGCGGGCACCCGAATCGTCCATCACCCGGTGGTCGTTGAGCTTCGCGATCTCCACCCATCGTT
The DNA here is from genome assembly GCF_039533515.1 of Kitasatospora cystarginea. Lineage (NCBI taxonomy): Bacteria > Bacillati > Actinomycetota > Actinomycetes > Kitasatosporales > Streptomycetaceae > Kitasatospora > Kitasatospora cystarginea. The sequence continues at coordinate 224,620 of NZ_BAAATR010000006.1, forward strand.
CACCGGAGCCGAGTTGGCGCTCGGCGATGGACCAGAGGCTGTCCGCCGGCCGGGTGTCCCTGACGGTGTAGGTCGGATGCTGCTCGGCGGCGGGCGCGAGCGCCGGTGCGACGGGGGCGGCGGGCAGCGCCGCGTACGGGGCGCGGGCGGTCAACTGCGCCGGGGCGAGGGCCGCCGGAGCCTTCTCCGGGGTGGCCGCGAAGGCGCCGCCGGCGACCGGCAGTACGGCCAGGACCGAGCCGACCAGTCCGGCCGCCAGCCGCTGGCTCCAGCCGAAGGCGGGGATCCGGCGGGCGATCCGGCCGCGCAGCTGGGCCGGGATCTCCAGCAGCACGGAGAACGCGAAGCACAGCCAGGCGGCCCAGCCGATGACGACCAGCGCCCAGAGGAACAGCCGCCCGTCGTCCGGGCCGGTGAGCATCGAGACGAACCCGCCGCTCGCCACCTCGCCCATCCCGGCGACCGCCAGGGTGCCGTAGAGCAGCAGCGCGGGCAGGCCCGCCAGCAGCCCGAGCAGCGTGATCAGCGAACCGAGCGCGGCGGCCACCGAACCGGCGCTCCGGCCGGGGCCGGCGGCGCGCAGCGGCACCGGCCGCCGCCGGTCTGCTCCGGGTGCACCCGGGGCGCCGCGGTGCGCGGGCGAGTCGGTAGGGGTGCCGTGGGCGTGGTGCCTGGCTCGTGGCGCGGCCATCAGCCGTTCTCCGCTTCCGTGACCCCGTGCACCAGGGTGGCCGTGCCTTGGCCGTGCACCGGGAGGGTGTTGACGTTGATCGCACCGAGCAGCGCGGTGCGGTACGTGGTGTCGATGCTCACCTGGACGGTGTGGTCGTCCTTGAAGGTGACGTCGGCGCTCAGGTGGTACTGGTCGAGGTACGCGTCCGCGGCACGGGTGGCCACGTCGAGGTCGTGCTCGCGGGCGCCGATCACCGGGTAGCCGTCGCCGCGCAGCACCGCCGCCTGGTCGAGCTGCTGGCCGACCACGCGGGCGGCCTCCTGAGCGCGGGCGTCGGTGTTCTCGATCTCGCGCAGCCGTCCGCCGCAGTCGAGCACTATGCCGATCACCACGACCAGTCCGGCGGCGCAGATCGCCACAAAGGTGGAGACCGCACCGGCGTCCGGCGCCGCTCCCCTCCCACGTCCGCTACGGCGTGGCATCAATTCCCCTCCCCCATCCGGTGGTTGAACCCGGCACCTGCTCCCTGCCGACCGGAGCCCGGTCAGTCGGTGCCCCGGTACCGGTCGATCACCGAGGTGAACCGGCCGGTCATCGTCCGGCTGCCCGGCACTCCCCCGAACGACAGGTAGTCCAGCGCGACCTTGCAGCTCACCGTCACGCTCACGGTGGTGAGTTGGCCCGTCGGAGTGTCGATCGTGCCGTACTCGACCGGGGCTGTTTCGGCGTCGCTACACGGCACCCGCTGGTCCCGGAACACCTCCTGTGCCGCGTCCTGCGCCGCCTGCCGCGCGCCCTCGGGGCTCCGGGCGAGCGAGGCCGCGCGGGCGCCGGAACGCGCTGCCGCATCCACTACCCCGCCGGTGGTCTGAATACGCCCGGCCACCACGGCGATCATCACGAAGAGCACCACCGCTGGGATGATCAGGGCCGCCTCGACCGCGACGCTCCCCCGGTCCGTTCCCCGGCTCACGGCCGGCCCCCCTGCGGGACGAACTTCTCCCGCGGGGCGGTGACCTGGCGGTCGATGGTCATCCCGGACATCCCGGGCAGCAGGCTCTGCGCCCGGACGGAGACGCGCAGGCTGAACATCTGCGCGTCCCCGCCGGGGACCACCTCCACCGGCTCGGCCAGCGCGCCCTGCCGGTCCAGGAAGTCCGTGGCCCGCCGGACGGCCAGGGTCGGCGTACCCCCCGTGATCCGGCCCGCCTCCGCGCCCTCCCTGGCGGCGGTGAGCGCGGCCTGGCTCGCGTACCACCACAGGGCGGCCTGCACCACGAGCACCACCGTCGCCAGCACCGCGGGGAAGACGATGGCCAGGCTGAGCGTCATCGCCCCCAGGTCGGAGCGAGTACGGCGCCCAGGCGGGGCCTTGCGAACCGAGGGGGTCCCCCCGGCCGGAGGCTGGGGGCGGCGTGCCGGTGCCGTGAGGGAGGAGCGAGGAAGCGACCGACGGAGGAGGGAGTGCGGGAGCAGGGGGCACCTCCCAGCCGACAAGGCTGGGGGAGACTGTCGGCGCCGGGTCGGAGCGCCCGGAGGCGAGTGAGAAGTCACGTCGGGTTCGGCACATCGATCGGGGTGTCGTTGACCTTGTTCTTGACCTTCCCGGCGAGGCTGTAGAGCACGCCCACGATGATCCCCGCGACCACCACCAACCCGACCACCGCCAGGGCCAGTTCGATGGTGATCGCTCCCCGGTCGCCGGCCGCGCGGGCGGCGCGGGCCCGGCCCAGCCGGTAGTGGACGAGCACGGACATGGCGAGTTGCACCGGCAGCAGCATGGGCAGCAGCAGTGCCGCGAGTAGGTTCCGGATTCGGTTCATGGTCGCTGGTCTCCCAGGGAAGTGGCGGGCGGCTAGACAACGTTGAGCATCTGGTAGAGGGCGGGGAAGACGATCAGCGCCGTCATCAGCAGGGTGAGCACCGAGCCGGGCGCGACCATCCGTTCGCTGTCGGTGTTGGCGGCGGCCAGTTCCTCCGCCAGCAGTTCGCCGCGCAGGCTCTTCGCCCGGGCGCGCAGGGTGTCGTACACGGCGGCGCCGTCGGTGCCCGAGATGCGCATGATGTCGGCGACGTCCTGCATGGCGGTGAGGCCGAGTTCGACCGCGAGCGCGTCCAGCCCCTCCCAGGGCGGCAGTCGGTCGGTGGTGGCGCGCTCCAGCGCGTCCCGGATCCGGCGGAAGACGGTGCCCCGGCCCACCGCGGCGGCCCGCCGCAGCGCCTCGGCGGGGCCGCAGTCGGCGGCCCGCTCCAGGGCGACCAGCTCCAGGTAGGCGACCAGGCCGTGCAGGTACTCGGTCCTGGCCTCCTTGGCCTCACCCGCCACGATGGCGTCCGGCACCAACCAGCCGAGCAGTGCGAGCGCCGGGCCGAGCAGCAGCGGCGCGGCCACCGGCAGGTCGATCCCGAGCACCAGCGCCATCGCCGAGAAGTACCCGGGCAGCAGCAGCCCGATCAGCGCGAACAGCAGCTTGTGCGCCATGAAGCGGGCCGGCGTGCGGCCGATCAGCGCCAGTTGCTGGCGCGGGATCCGGGTGCCGGGCAGGCCGAGCGAGCGCTCACCGACCCGGTCGTACCAGGAGCGCTGGTCCTCGCCGCGCACCGCCTGCTCGGCCGGCACCCGGTGCAGCCGGTCCAGGGCCTGCCCCAGATCCGGTGGGGCGGGCCGGAGTTCGGCGACGAGCAGGGCGATGCCGCCGGCCGCCGCGGCACCGGCGAGGACGGCCCAGGGCGAGATCACCGTGCCTCCTTCAACAACGGGTCGGCGAGCTCCTCGGGTTCGCCGCCGGGCAGTCGGCCCGCCTTGCTGCGCCGGTCCGCCTCCAGCAGGCGGGGCGGCGGGGTGTGCCGGGCGAGCGAACGCATCCAGCCGATCACCAGGACGAAGACGGCCGAGACCACCCCGAGCACCAGCTGGCCGACGAAGGTCCCGTACGGCGCGGTGTAGTCGGTGTTGAAGGAGCCGGCCGCCAGGACGCCCACGATGATGGCGACCAGCCAGCGGATGGTGGTGCGGTGCTTGGCCCGGTCCGCCTCGATCGCCCGCCGCTGGCGGACCTCCTCGCGGACCGACTCGGCCAGGTCGGCCAGCGCCCGGGCCAGCCCCGGGCCGCTGTCCCCGGAGCGCAGCACCAGCGCGGCCAGCACCTTGTCGGCGGTGGCGTCGGCGAGGCTGTCGGCGAAGGCCCGCAGCGCGTCCTCCGGACGCCATCGGGACTGCAGCCGGGCCGCCAGCTCGGCGATCTCGCTCTCCAGGGCGGGCGGCGCGGTACGACGGCTGGTCAGGATCGCCTGGTTCAGCCCGACCCCGAGCAGCAGCACGTCGGCCAGCCGCTGGGTCCACTCGGAGAGCGCCTCCAGCCGCTCGATCCGGCGGGTGTCCGAGCGGGTGGCGTCGAAGAGCCAGGGCAGGCCGAAGACGGCGAGCGGCACCAGCAGGGCGGTGAGCGGGATCCCGGTGAACAGCCAGGCGCACGGCGCGCCGATCAGGGAGAGTGCGGTCTGGATCCGGCGCAGCCTGGCGACCTGGGCGCTCGGGCTGCCCGGCGCGCCGTACCAGAAGGTGTGCAGCCGCCCGCCCAGCGGGTTGCGGTCCACCTCCTCGGGAGCGCCGCCCAGCAGACCGGCCACCAGTGCGACCGCGCCGCCCGCCACCAGCAGGCCGCAGAGGACGAAGAGCAGCATCACCGCAGGCCCCCGATCCGCAGCGCCAGCGGGGCGCCCCAACTCCCGTAGGGGTTCTGGAGCAGTGCGGCGTCGAAGCCGGCCCGCCGCAGGTCGTCGACGCAAGCGGGCGGGGTGTGCGGCACGGCGCGGGGCTCGCCGTGCTCGGGCCGGGGTCCGAAGACGGTGTTCATCGCGGGGCGGCCGTTCTCGCCGAGGCCGGTGACCTCTAGGACGTGGGAGACGAAGCGGTGCCTGCGGCCGCCGACGGCGGTCTCGTCGACCATGGCGACGTGCACGATCAGGTCCACGGCGTTGGCGGTGAGGCGGTAGGCGAGGCTGTCGGTCATGTGTGCGCCGTACTCCAGGCAGAGTTCGGCGATCCGGTCCACCACCATGTGCGGCCCGCGGGCGTGCAGGGTGCACATCGAGCCGCCCTCGCCGTTGGTCATCACCCGCAGCATCGGGACCACCTCGCCGGAGCGGACCTCGCCGACGATGATCCGCGACAGCGTCATCCGCAGTGCGGCCGGGATCAGTTCACCGATGGTCAGCTCGCCCGCGATCCGGCCGTCCACCCGCTCGCCGTTGCCCTCGCGGGCCTCCATCGGGACCACCTGGCGCAGATGGCCGAGGGTGTGCAGCCAGAGCTCGAACTCCGACTCCAGGGTGCCGATCCGCTCGTCCGGCGGGATCTCGGCGGCCATCGCGCGCAGCAGGCTGGTCTTGCCCACGCCCTGGGTGCCGGTGATCATCACGTTCTTCCTGGCCCGGATCGCGGCGGCCAGGAAGGCGGCCAAAGTGTTGTCCAGGGTGCCGAGTTGGACCAGGTCGGCGAGGGTGGCGGAGGCCACCCGGTGGCGCCGGATCGCAACGTACGGGCGCGGCGTGACCCCGGTCATCGCCTGCAGGCGCATCCCGCCCTCCAGACGCAGCGCCAGCGTCGGGCTGGCGGTGGAGAGGCTGCGCTCGCCGCCGCCGTGCTGGCGGGCCAGGTCCTGCAGCAGCTCGACGAGTTCCTCGTCGGTGTCGGCCACCGGTGGCACCTGGCGCAGGGGTTGGTGGACCCTCGAGACCCAGACGTCGTCGCAGCCGTTGATCAGGATGTTCTCGATCTCGGGGTCGTCCAGGTAGGGCTGCAGCCGGCCGGCCCGGAACAGCAGGTCGTAGACGGCCTCGGCGAGCGCCCGGTCCTGCTCCCGGGTCGGCGGGATGCCGTGGGTCTGGGCGTACGCGTCGGACCAGCGGGCGACCGCCTCCTCGATCAGCGCACGCCCGCGCTGGCGCCGGGTCGCCCGGTCCGCCTCCAGGCCCGAGCCGTCGGCCAGCCGGGAGAGCTGCTGGTGCAGTTCGGCGGCGACCTGGCGCTTGAGCTCGCGGGCGACCTGCGGATCGATCGCGGGCCGTGCGGCGACCGGCTCCAGCGCGGGCGCGCCCGATCCGCGGACCGGCCCGGGGGTGAACCGGCCGGCGGGCGCCGCGCTCGGCGCCACGGGCTGAGGCACCACGGGGGGACGCGCCACGGGCGGAGGCGTCGTCACCGGCTGGGCGGTGGCGGCGGTCCAGGGCAGCGCGGCCGGGTCCACCGCACCGCCCGGGCTCTGGTGCAGCGGGCTACCGCGCACGGAGCACCTCCCCGTACGCCGACTGCTGCGGGGGCTGCGGCTGGAACGGCGCGGGGGCGGGCGGCTGCGGCACGTACGGTGCGGGCGCAGGCCCCGGGACGGGCCCGAGGCAGGCCGCCGGGCGCGCTTCGGGGGCGGCCGGGTCCTGGACCGGTGCCGGCGGCTGCCCGGCCGGCTGGAACTGCCCGCCGTACTGGCCGGGTTGCCCGGGCGGGAAGGGCTGCGCCGGCTGCGCGAGCGGGAAGGGCTGCTGCACTGGCTGACCGGGAGGAACGGGCTGCGCCGACTGCCCGAGCGGGAAGGGCTGCATCGGTGGGGTCGGCCGGTCCGTCGGGCCGAGCGGGGCGGGCGCCGGGGCGAGCCGTGCGCGCCGACGGCGGATCAGCTGCTGGATCCGGTCGGCCGCCGACCTGGCGGTGCGCATCAGCTCCGAGCGGATGAACCGCCGGTCGGTGGCGTCACCACCGTCGGAGAGCACCCGCGCGATCCGCGGCGCGTACGGGAGCAGCCCGAGCGAGGGCAGCGCGAACTGCCGGGAGACTTCGGTCTCCGGGTACGGGCCCTCGGCCACCAGCAGCAGTCCCAGCGCGTCAGCTCCGGTGCCGGAGGTGTCCAGATCCTCACGCAGCGCCGCCAGCCGGGGGCGGGCGGCGCTCAGGCCGCGCAGGGTGGTGCGCATCGTCACGGCGACCACGTCGGCCCGCCGGGCGAGCACCGCTCCGGCCCCGGACGCACCGGAACGGCCGAGGTCCAGGATCACGTCGTAGCCCTGCGGCTCCAGCCCGTGCAGCATCTCGACCAGCGGTTCCCAGGTGTAGGCGAGGCCGGGCGCCTGCGCGGGGTCGGTCAGTCCGGGCAGCAGCAGCCGCTCGCCGGTGCCGGCCGGGGAGAGGTCGATCAGCTGCTCCCACAGGCTCTGGGCGAGCAGTCCGCGCCGGTCGGCGACGGCGAGGTTGCGCAGCCCGTACACGGCCTCCACCCGGCCCTCCAGCGCGCCGGCCAGCACCGCACCGCCGTCCGGGTCGCACTCGACCAGCATGATCCGCCGGCCGGGCTGCAGCGGCCAGGCCAGCAGCAGGGCGAGCGCACCGGTGGTGGCGCCCGGCGCGCCGGGGCCGCCGGCCACGGCGACGACGGCCATCAGTTGCCACCCCCGGCCGCGTTCGGTGCCGTGCCGCCGGTGGACGGCGCGCCGGACAGGGCTGCGGACGGGCCGGTGGACGAGCCCGTGGACGGACCGTTGGACGAGCCGTTGGACGAGCCGTTGGACGAGCCGTCGGACGGCGCCTGCGCGGCGGGTGCGGCCGCCCGCGGCGCCAGGATGACCTGGAACTTGCCGCCGGCCACCCAGGCGGCCAGCCGCGGCCCGTCGGCGGGCGGTACGGCGACGTCGACCACCTGGCCGCCGTCCGAGTCCACCCGGCCGACCGTGACCACGGTGGCGGCCAGGGTGTCCGGGGTCCGGGTGGTCCCGCCCTGGTTCGCCTGGTCCACGGTGGCGACGACCAGCACCCGCAGACCGGGCTCCAGCCTGGTGGCGGGCAGCTGCGAGCGCTTGGCCGCCACGCCGACGATCTGCTGACCGGGCTCCACCGCCGGGTCGGCGGTGACGTCGGCCTTGAGCAGCAGCGCGCCCCTGCGCAGATCGGTGGTGGCGCGCAGCCCGATGGTGCGCGCCCGATCCCTGGCGTCCAGCGGGCGCAGCGCCGGGTCCCCGGCGATCCTGGCGACCACCACGTCGTCGGCGGTCAGCGCCTGCCCCATCGGAACGTCATGTGCCAGGGCCAGTACGGCGATCCGCTGGCCGGTGCTGTTGTAGAGCACCGCGCCGCCGAGTCCGCCCGCTGCGATCAGCGCCACCGCCATGGCGAGCACGGCCGGCCTGCGCCGCCGGGCGCGCAGGGTGCGCGGCGGCGTGTGCGGCACCGCGCGCGCCGGTTCGGGCACGAGGGCGGCGGTGCCGGGGCTCGGCGCCGCGAAGGTTCGGTTCTCCACCGGACTACGGCCTTTCGTACGGGGGTCTGTGCGGCACTCTGCGGCCGGCTGGTCAGTTGAGGACCTGGACCTCGCCGACCCGCAACGGGAGCGGCTGGTCGCCGGTGACCGGGTAGTCGAACGCGAACACCTTCTCGCCGGTACCGCTGATCTGGGCGTTCACCTTCCAGTTCAGGGTGGCGGTCAGGTAGTACCGGCCATCCTGCTGGGTGGCCGAGCCGGTCCGGTACACATGGCCGCAGTCGGGCGAGGGCGAGCCCCCGGCATCCGCGTGGTACGGGGTCCCGGCCGACGCGCAGGACACGGTCGAGCCGTCACCGGTGTCCCAGGTCACGCTGTCCAGCGTGACGGTGACGGTGACACTGGTCTGCCGCCCCTTGGCCGTGGCGCTCAACGGCCCGACGGTGGCGTCGTTGCGGTCGTACCAGAGCCACACCGGAACCCCGACCACGGCGGTGCCGGTCGGCGCGGCGCGCAGTTGCGGCGCGGCCAGCCGGACCTCCTTCAGCGCCTTCAGCCCAAGGTCGTACGGCCGGTCCGGCGGGGGCTCGCCGCCGGGCGGCTGCGCGAAGAACATCGGCGGCTTGGGCGTCAGGTTCCCGTCCGTGCCACGGCAGTTGACCTCGTAGACCGCGCCCTGGGACGGATCGCGGCCGCCCCACGACGCGTCACCGGCGGGCGGCTGCGGGCTCATCCGGTGGTAGTAGCACCCGTCCGAGGAGCTGAACCAGCCCAGCATGTCGTCCCAGCACGGCCACTGCTGCCCGTTCCAGCTGCACATCTGCTCCCCGCTGCCGCCGCTGCCGCCGCTGCCGGTGCTGCCGCCGCTCCCGCCACCGCCGGTGGTACCGCCACCGGGCTCGGTGATGACGATGCAGATGTCACGCGAGGCACAAGGTCCGACGACGCCGCCCGGATCGTCCGCGAACGCCGGGGAGATCGTCGCGGCGATCATTCCGAGTAATGCGGCGATCCGAACCACCGTTCTCCGAGCGGACTTCAGCATGTTCGGTCCACCTCTCGCTTGAAGTCGACGATCATCCAACGCCCGTTCGTTCTACGGAGACCAGCCGTGGCGGGGTAGCGCGAAAACCGCTGTTTCGGATCCCTCAGCGCCTTCGTCGCCGCGTCCGCCTGATGCCAGTCGCTGACGTCGAGGCAGTCCTCGATCGACGCGGTCTGCGGATCGGAGGCGAGGTCGATCGCCTTCACCACCGGCGAGTTGTGCGGACTTCCGATCATCACCAGTTTGGTTTCGTGCAGTTGGTGAAGGCTGGCGACCGCCTCACTCAGCGCGAGTCCGGTGGAATAGACCTGCAGCTGGGAACCGTCGGAACCGGACTGCGCGAAAGCCGCGGTCTGCGCGTCCCACCAGTCCTGATACGCCCTCAGAACCACCCGGCCGACCGCCCCTTCCGGCCCCTCGGTGGGCGCCACCGAGTCCGGATTCGAACCACTCGAAGGAGCTACCGGCGCCACAGTCGCAACACTGGCCCCAGGATTGGCGAGCCGATCGACGGAACCCGCCGAGCCGCTACCGCCGCACGCGGCTAGAACCGCCAGCAGAACCACGCCACCGACCCCAACAACCCCAGGGCGCAAGACATTTCCGTGCTGCCGCATCGCCCCACCTCATCGCGACCGGCCCCACACGTTGCCTTGGCCGCCAGAAGACATCCGCTGTCCCGCACTGCTGCTCCGGGGCATCGATTCTTCGCCACCCGCCCCTTCGCGGCAACACCTCGGGCCCTCTGACCTTACGCGGAAGGCGGATCCGTTGGGCCACTTTCTCGCCACAGAACCGCCAACAGTTCTTCGGAAAGCGACAATCCGGCCAATGCGCCCCGCACCGCGGCCCGATTGCGCATCAGCAGGCGTCCGTTCTGGCCAGGAACAAGCAGTCGAACACCCCCCGGTCCCGCCCCCGGCCCCAACTCGGCCTCCACCGCAGGCTGGAGCTCGGCGGGCCCGACGGCGGCGGGCGCGCCGGGTACACCGTGCTCCAGTACCCCCGCCAGCGCCCACGCGAAGGAGCCCTCCCCCCCGGGGAGTACGGCGTCCCGCCCGCGCCGTCCGCCGGCGAACCGTCCGACCCGCCCCCACAGCGGCACCCGGGAGTGCGCGAACAGCTCACCCACGCCGTCGTCCCCGTCGCGCTCCAGTGCCGCCCACGCCTCCCGGTCGGCGACCACGTCCACCAGCAGCATGGTGTCCGCGGCCTCGCCGTGGACCATGGTGCTGACCACCCAGTCCCAGGCCAGCCCGCGCCGGTAGGCGTTGTCCGACGTGCTTCCAGCCGTGACCAGCGCCAGCCGCCGGCCGCGCGGATCGGCCACCAACTGGCCGACCAGGCAGACCAGCAGCCAGCGCGAGGGTCTGAGCGCCGCCACCCGCAGCGCAGTGAGCATGGCGTTGGCGTCCGCGTCCGGCGGCACCAGGGTCACCCGGCAGCCCCGGGTACCGGCGTCGAAGCAGCGCCCGGGCAACGTCTCGGCGAGCAGCCTGGCCCCCTCCGCCGCCCGTGCCGAGGCGCCGTGGGCCCGTTCGGGCCCTCCGTTCGCTCCGATCACCACCAGTTCGATGCCGCCGCCCATTCGCACCGCCCCCTCCCCCCTGACGCCGCCCGCACACCGACCAGCCACCGCATCCGCTCAGTCGACCGGCCGTCCAACGGACCGGCCGGTGCACCCGCCGTCGCCACGACCGGTCGGCGCCGAGCCGCCCCGCGACCACCGCGTGCCTGCCCCGGACCGCACCAGCTTGGACCACCACCGACCGCCAGGACCACCGCCGACGACCGCCGATCAGCGCCGACCACGGACGATCACCAGGGCCGCCGCCGACGGCCGGGCCACCGCCGACAAGCTATCGCTGCCGCTCCCCGCACACCGGCGGCGTCGCCCGCGCGGACCGGCCCCGCCGCTTACGACCGGGAATCGACGCAGCTCAGCCACCACGGCACCGGTGAGACCGAGAGCCGCGGCGGCAGCGGAGGCGCCTTGCGCCGCAACGACCTGACGACTCCCGGACGGTCCGGTACCCGCGCCCGCCCGGCACCTGTGCCCGCCGGACTGGTGGTGCATACCGGGCGCGCGCCGCCCACCGCGCTCCCCGCGGCCTCCCGACACCTCCTGAAGCCGCGTGCCGCGGCCTCACCACAGGCCCGTCGCAGGCCCACTTCCGACCGACTCCTGACAGGTGACTTCCGAGTAGGCATACTCTGCGGAACCGGAGTCCAGCCAGCAGCACCCCCACAGGAGCACGTTGTGACGACCTTCGCCTCGCTCGCCGACCTGACCGCGGCCGTCGGCACCGAACTCGGCACCAGCGAGTGGCACATCATCGACCAGGACCGGGTGAACCTGTTCGCGGAGGCGACCGGCGACCACCAGTGGATCCACGTCGACCCCGACCGCGCCAAGGACAGCCCGTTCGGCGGCACCATCGCACACGGCTACCTGACGCTCTCGCTGATCCCGGTGCTGGCGAAGGAGTGCTACAGCGTCGACGGCGTCCGGATGGCGCTCAACTACGGTTCGGAGAAGGTGCGTTTCCCCGCGCCGCTGCCCGTCGGCACGGCGGTCCGGGCGACGGCCCAGCTGCTCTCGGCCGCCGAGGTCCCCGGCGGTGTCCAGGCGGTGGTCCGCTACACCATCAGCAGCGAGACCAGCGCCAAGCCGCACTGCGTGGCCGAGGCCATCACCCGCTTCTACACGGCCTGAGCCAGGCGCGCGACCCGGATCCGCGTACGCCGTCCGGGCCCACGCGCCCCGCGCACAACTCTGCCCACACGCGCCCGCGTGCCCCATACCCGCAGCGCCCGCAACCCCCCGAGGCCCAAAGCGCCGGCGTACCCGCAGCGCCCGGTTCCCCAAAGAGTCCCGCGCGCACCAGCACACGCGCCGCACCCGCACACCTGCAGTACCCGCGCACCTGCCGTACCACCGCATAACCAGCGCACACGCACCCGCCCCACACCCATCCGCGCACACCCCCGGCGCCCGCCCTCGCCACGGGCGCTCCCGGCCCATCCCGAGGCGGCAGTTGGCGCATCCGCTCGGATCCGGACCAGGTCCACCGAACGGCGTGCTCACTCCCCCGTTCACCGGGTTCGACGGCCGCCGGAACGGTAAGGTCCGGTCAGATGCCTGTCGTACGGCAGCGGGCACCCGAGCCCCTGCCGTACGACTCCTCCCGCGCGTCCGCGCCGCCGCGAGCGCGCGTTGTTGCGTGCCCATGGAGGTGCTGTGCCCAGCTCCGTCTCCTGGATCTCCCGGTTCACCACTCTGACCACGCAGCTCGGCACCGGCACCGGCACCGGCCTCGGCCCCGGCCTCTCCCCACTCCGCGAACTGCCCCGCACCGCCTGGCGCAGGCTCCGCACCGACGCCTTCGGCGCAGAACCCGCCGGCGAGCGGCTGGCCAGGATCCTCGCCTCACCGAACTTCACCGACGGCGCCTTCCGGAACCCCGTACCGACCAGGCGGCTGGTCTACGACCGCTCCCCCCTGGAGATCACCCACTCCCAGCTGACCGCCAACCGCCCGCGCCGGGTCCCGGCCGCCGCCGTGCCGCTGCACCGGCTGCGGCCGGCCGAACTGGCCGAGCCACCCGCCTCCGGGCTGCGGCTGACCTGGCTGGGCCACGCCACCGTGCTGGCCGAGCTGGACGGCCGCCGGGTGCTGTTCGACCCGGTCTGGGGCGAGCGCTGTTCACCGTTCAGCTGGACCGGCCCCCGGCGGCTGCACCCGGTGCCCGTCCCGCTGGCCGGGCTCGGCCCGGTGGACGTGGTGGTCATCTCGCACGACCACTACGACCACCTGGACATGGACACCGTCCGGGCCCTGAGCCGCTCCAGCGCGGTCTTCGCCGCCCCGCTCGGCGTCGGCGCGCACCTGGAGCACTGGGGGGTGCCGGCCGACCGGATCGTGGAGCTGGACTGGTGGGAGTCGGCCGAGGTGGCCGGCCTCGCCCTCACCGCCGTGCCCGCCCGCCACTACTGCAGCCGCGGCCCGAAGACCAGCCCATACCTGCTCTGGGCCTCCTGGGCGGTGGCCGGTCCCGGGCACCGGGTCTTCCACAGCGGCGACACCGGCTCCTTCCCCGGCTTCGCCGAGATCGGCCGCCGACTCGGACCGTTCGACGCGACGATGGTGCAGATCGGCGCGTACAGCGACTTCTGGCCTGAGGTGCACATGACGCCCGAGGAGGGCGTCCGGGCCCACCTCGACCTGGGCGGACGGCTGATGCTCCCGATCCACTGGTGCACCTTCAACCTCGCCCCGCACCCCTGGGAGGAGCCCGCCGAACGCACGGTCGCCGCGGCCCACGCCCTCGGCGCCCGGCTCGCCGTCCCCGTCCCCGGCCGCCCCTTCGAACCCGCCGAGGCCCCGCCGCTGAGGCTGTGGTGGCGGGCGGTCGCGGCGATGCCCAGGGGGGCCGAACCGCTGCTCCCCGAACCCGGCACCCCGGTCGGCGGCCGGACCGCCGAGGGCGACGAAGTCGCCGTCTGACCCCCGCTCCCCGCCGCACCGCCCGGTGGCTGCCACGATCGGGGAACATTTCTGTAACTCGTTCCACCTGATGTGGCAGGCTCCCGGTAACCCAGGTCACACCGCCAACCGGCCCCGGTCTGCCACTATGTGCGGGTGACCGACGCCATCTCACAGGACTCTCCGGACCCGGGCACGCCGGGTTCGTTCATCGAGCTGCTCCGGATTGAGCAGCTGGACAAGAACCTGTTCCGGGGCAGCTGCCACGCCGGGGCGCCCACCCGCACCTTCGGCGGCCAGGTGGCGGCGCAGGCGCTCACCGCTGCCGGACGGACGGTGAACCCGGCCCGGGCGGTGCACTCCCTGCACGGGTACTTCCTGCGGCCCGGCGACCCGCAGCGCCCGATCGAGTACGAGGTGGACCGGGTCCGCGACGGGTTCTCTTACGCCACCCGGCGGGTGACGGCGATCCAGCAGGGCGAGGCGATCTTCACGCTCTCCGCCTCCTTCAAACTCCCCGAGGAGGCGGGCACCCGGCAGCGCACCATGCCTCCGGTTCCGGGCCCCGAGGAACTGCCGGACCCCTTCCCGCTCTGGGCCGAACAGGCCCCCGAGGACTACGCCCGCAGCGGCTTCCGCTCGCTCGACATGCGCTTCGTCCCGGCCGACGCCCCCGGCGTACCGCCCGAACTCCCCGGTGTGCCGCAGCAGTTCGTCTGGCTCCGGGCGGGCACCCCGCTCCCGGCCGACGACCCGCTGGTCCAGGTCTGCGCGCTCACCTACCTGTCCGACCTGACGCTCGCCCCGACCGCGGCACTGCACGTCCAGCCGCACCGGCTGCAGCGCTCCGGCCCGCCCCGGGTCATGCTCGCCTCGCTGGACCACGCGATGTGGTTCCACCGGCCGTTCCGCGCGGACGACTGGCTGCTGTTCGCGCAGCGCAGCCCGTCCGCCTCGGACGGACGCGGGCTCAGCCTCGGCGAGTTCTACAACCGGGACGGCGAACTGGTCGCCTCCGCGGTGCAGGAGGCCCTGCTCCGCGAACTGCAGCCGCAGCCCCCACGGCCGTAGCGGCCGCCCCGGGCGCACCTCCCGGACCGGCAGTGCGCTGATCAGGCGTCGTTCGCTCCCGAGTGGCCGCCCCGTATCATGGTGCGGGTGACCAAGGTTGACCTGTCACCACGGCCGATCGAAGCGATGTCGCCCCGTCAGCTCGAACGCCGCCGGAATCTGCTCTCGGCGGCCCTCGCGCTGGTGAACGAGACCGGCGTCGAGCGCCTGCAGATGAAGCAGGTCTCCGAACGCTCGGGGGTCGCGCTCGGCACCGCCTACCGGTACTTCTCCTCCAAGGACCACCTGCTCGCCGCCGCGATCGCCGACTGGCACCGCATGCTGCTCGCCGACCTGGTGGCCGAACTGCGCGGCCCCAGGGCCGGGCTCACCGGCACCGACCGGGTGGTCCGGTTCGTCCGGCACGGCATGCGGGCGTACCAGCGCCAGCCCCAGCTGGCCCGGCTGCGGGTGTCGGTCGCGGCCTCCACCGACCCGTTCGCGAGCGAGGCGCTGCAGAGCCTGGTCCGGGCCGACGACGCGGCGCTGAACGCGGTGATGGCCCAGGTCCCGCCCGGTGCGGGCGATGTGGTCCGGCACATCGTCGGCCACGCCTGGCAGGGCGAGCTGACGGCCTGGGTGACCGGCCGCACCACCCTCGACGACGCCCGCCGCCGGCTGGAGGACGTCGTCCGTCTGGTCCTCACACCCTACGAAGCGGCCTGAGACCGACCGGCTCGGGGAACCGCCCGGCCGGCCGCCTCGCCACCGTCCGCGCTCCACGCCCGACGCGGAACGGCGGGCAGGGCCGAAGCCCCACCCGCCGTCAGCGGCCCGCGGCGTCAGACGCCGCTGCCCACCTGCCTCCGCCCGCCGCCCAGGTGCCCCCGGGACCGCGCGTGCCGCCGGTCGGACCCGCTCACCACGTGCGGACCGGCCCCGACGGGCAGCTCCGCCGGCCAGGCGGCGACCGGGTTGCCGATCCACCGGGTACCGTCCGGCATCGACTCACCGCTCATCACCAGCGAGGCGGCGCCGACCGAGACCCCGCTCCCCAGGCTGGAGCCGGGCAGCGTGATGGAGTGCGGGCCGGTGGTGGCCCCGGCGCCGACGTGCACGGTGTCCAGGCGCATCACCCGGTCGTGGAACAGGTGCGTCTGCAGCACCGTCCCGCGGTTGATGCTCGCGCCGTCCTCGATCGCGATCAGGTCGGTCTCCGGCAGCCAGTGCGTCTCGCACCAGACCCCGCGCCCGACCCGGGTGCCCAGCGAGCGCAGCCACACGTTGAGGAACGGCGTACCGATGATCGCCTGGCCCAGCCAGGGCATCGCCAGCTCCTCGACGAAGGTGTCGTACAGCTCGTTGCGCCACACGAAGTGCGACCAGAGCGGGTGTTCACCCGTCCTGAACCGGCCCACCAGCACCCACTTGGCCAGCGTGGTGGTGATCAGCGCCGCGATCCCGGCTCCTATCAGCACCAGTCCGCCGCACGCGGCGGCCGCAGCCCGGCCGTCCCGGTCGATCACCTCCTGGAGCGCGCCGAAGGCCAGGTCGCCGAGGAAGGCGACCAACAGCACCGGCACCAGTCGGCACAGTTCCACCGCGCCGCGGGCGAGCATCAGCCGCCGCGGCGGGTCGTAGGTGTGCGCCAGGTCACCGGTGCGGGCCACCCGGGGCAGCGAGAAGCCGGGGCGCCCCAGCCAGGAGGAGCCGGGTTCGGCGTGCGCCGGCGTGTCGGAGAGCACGCCGACCAGCGAGTTGTCGGGCAGCGTGCGGCCCGGGCCGACGATGCCGGAGTTGCCGACGAAGCTGCGCCGGCCGACCTTCGAGGGTCCGACCCGCAGCCAGCCGCCGCGTACCTCGAACGGCGCGACCAGGGTGTCGTCGGCGAGGAAGGCCCCGTCGTCCACCCGCATCAGGCCGGGCAGCGCCAGCACCGTGGACGCCTCCACCCGCCGGCCGATCCGGGCGCCGAGCAGCCGGAGCCAGACCGGGGTGAAGAGCGAGGCGTAGAAGGGGAACAGCGACCTGCGCGCGGTGTCCATCAAACGGGTGACGACCCATGAGGCCCACGCCACCCGGCCGAGTGACGGGTGGTGTCCCGGCTTGATCATCAGACCGCACAGCCGGACCGCACCGATCAGCAGCAGCGAGTAGCAGAGCAGCGAGATCAGCACCGCGAGCGGGGTCACCAGCATCAGCTGGATCATCGCCGCGTAGAGGGTGCGGTCCTTGTCGAGCATGGACAGCACCAGGGCCAGCGCGGGCAGCGCGGCGACCAGCGGCATCAGACCGAAGCCGATCAGACTCACCGCGTACACCGCGTTCCACAGCCGGGAGCGGCGGTGCACGGGCAGCGGCCAGCCGGTGCCGGCCGGGCCCGCGTCGGTCATCGGACGGGCCGGGGAGCCGTGCCACTGCTGGTTCGCGGCGACCTCGCCGACGACGCAGCTGCCGGGCGCGACGTCCGCGTGGTCGCCCACCACGGCACCGGGCATCAGCGTGCTGCGGGTGCCGACCCGGGCACCACGGCCGATCTCGACCCCGCCCAGGTGCAGCACGTCGCCGTCCAGCCACCAGCCGGCCAGGTCGACCTCCGGCTCGATGCTGGCGCCGGAGCCGAACCGGGCGAGGCCGGTCACCGGCGGCATGGTGTGCAGGTGCACGTCCTCGCCGACCCGGCAGCCGAGCAGCCGCGCGTACCGGCCGGCCCACGGGGTGCCGATCACCGAGGCGACGTTGAAGGAGGCCACCACCCGTTCGGCGGTCCACAGCCGCAGGTGGACCGAGCCGCCCCGGGGGTAGCTGCCGGGCCGCAGTCCGGCGGTGAGCAGCCGGGCGGCACTCGCCCCGGTCACCAGCCGTCCGGCCGCGCTGTAGAGCACCACCCAGCCGGTGATGATCAGCCACCACGGCGTGTGGGGTGCCCAGGCGAGCTTGTGTCCGGCCAGGCTGGTGAGCCCGGCGAGGTTGTCGAGCGCGGCCAGGGCCAGCACCCAGCGAAGGCCGCTGACGGTGAACAGCAGGGTGAGGACGGCCAGTTGGACCGCTCCGGCGCGGCGCGGGGTCGGTCGGACGATGCGTTCCTCGCGTGGCGGGCCGCCGAGCTCGTCCAGCCTGGCGGCCTGGGCGAGCAGCGTGGGCTGGGCGTAGATGTCGGCGACGGACACCGCCGGGTAGCGGGTGCGCAGCACCGAGACCAGCTTGGCGGCCGCGATGCTGGTGCCGCCGAGGGAGAAGAAGTCGCTGTCCCCGGAGACCGGCAGGCCGAGCAGGTCCTGCCACTGCTGGGCCAGCCAGCCGGCCGTGCCGGTCGGGGCGGGCCCGGTGGGCGCGGCGGTCTGGGTGACGCCGGCCAGCGGCCAGGGCAGGGCGTTGCGGTCGACCTTGCCGGAGGTCTTGGTCGGCAGGTCGTCCACCAGGGCGAGTAGCGGGACCAGTGCCTGGGGCAGCCGGTCCAGCAGTGCCACCCGGGCGGCGGCGGTGTCGAACGGGGTGCCGGGGCCGCCGTCGGGGACGAGGTAGCCGACCAGCACCTGGCCGCCGGCCGGGGTGTTGCGGACGGCCGCGGCGGCGGCGCGTACGCCGGGCAGCGCCTGCAGCGCGGCGTCGACCTCGCCGAGTTCGATCCGGCGTCCGGACAGCTTGACCTGCTCGTCGGCCCGGCCGACGAAGACCAGTCCCTCGGGGTCGGCGCGGACCAGGTCGCCGCTGCGGTAGACCCGGGAGCTGTGCAGGTAGGGGCTGTCGACGAACTTCTCGGCGTCCTTGGCCGGATCCAGGTAGCGGGCGGTGCCGACGCCGCCGATCAGCAGTTCACCGGTCTCGTTCCAGGCGACCGGCTTGCCCTGTTCGTCCACGACCGCGAGTTCCCAGCCGTCCAGCGGGGCGCCGATGCGCACCGGCTGACCGGGGGTCATCAGTGCGGCACAGGCGACCACGGTGGTTTCGGTGGGGCCGTAGGTGTTCCACAGCTCGCGGTGCGGGGCGGCCAGCCGGTGGACCAGTTCCTCCGGGCACGCCTCGCCGCCCAGGATCAGCAGCCGGACCCGCTCCAGGTACTCGGTCGGCCAGAGCGCGACCAGGGTGGGCACGGTGGAGACCACGGTGATCTGACGTTCGACCAGCCAGGGGCCGAGGTCGGCACCGGCCCGCACCAGCGCCCGCGGTGCGGGCACCAGGCAGGCGGCATGACGCCACGCGAGCCACATCTCCTCGCAGGAGGCGTCGAAGGCGACCGAGAGCCCGGCGAGCACCCGGTCGCCGGGGGTGAGCGGGCGGCCTCGCAGGAACAGCCTGGCCTCCGCGTCGACGAAGGCCGCGGCCGAGCGGTGGGTGACCGCAACGCCCTTGGGGCGCCCGGTGGTCCCGGAGGTGAATATGATCCAGGCGTCGTCCTCCGGGGTCGGTCTGCCGGGGCGTCCGCCGGGGCGTCTGCGTGCGTCGGTGGTGATCGCCAGACCCTCGCCCAGCACGGCGCAGACCCCGGCGTCCGCCCAGACCATCTCGGCGCGCTCGTCCGGGTCGTCCGCGTCGACGGGTACGTAGGCCGCGCCGGTGCGCAGCGTCGCGAGGATCGCGATGTAGAGATCGGCCGTTCCCGAGGGGACGCGCACGCCGACCCGGTCTCCTCGGCCGATGCCGAGGGACGCCAGGCGGCCTGCCAGCGCGTCAACCTGCTCCAGCAGCGACCGGTAGTCGAGTACCGCGGCACCCGCGTCCAGCGCGGGTGCGTCCGGGTACGCCTGGGCGGCGGCCTCGATCACCTCGATCAGGGTCCGTGCGGGGGCGGCCGGGATCACCGGCCACAGCGCCCCGCCCGCCAGTCCGGGTGTGGTCCCGGACGGCGGCAGACTCAAGTCCGCTACTTCACGTGATTCCATCAACCTGCTCTTCGGTCTCGTGGACTGCGGCTCTTCCAACGGCGGCTACGGACCGTACACGGCCAGTGCCCCGTTTCATGAGGCTAGACGCACCGTCATGCCGAACCGTTCGCCGAGGCCGTCTGTTCATCAAAGTCTCATGGACGTTAAGGACTACTCACAGATTGCGACCGGCGAGGCGAGGCACCTTACCAGTCGTTATGGGCAGGTCACGGCACGTGGTCTAGACAATGATCACGGGGTGGCGCACGACGGCGCCGAAGAGGTAGCCCTCCCGGTTGGCGGCGGCCGCGCGGGGCTGACTGTTTCCCCTTCGGTCACCGGCGCGCGCCACCAGCGTGTACCGGCCCGGGTATTCGGGCCGCCAGTCGAAGCTCCAGCGCGTCCAGGCGGTGCTCTCGGGCCCGTCCAGCAGCCTGGCGCGGCGCCAGTTCAGGCCGCCGTCACAGCTCACCTCGACCCACTCGACCGGTGCTTCGCCGGACCAGGAGCGCCCGTAAAGCCGGTGACGTTCCCCCAGCGCGAGCATCGCGCCCCGGGCCAGCTCGAATGCGCTCTTGACCACCTGTCCGGTGAGCGGCTCCCCGCCCTCCGGCGGATGGCCGGGGCCGAACATCCGGTAGATCTCGGTGTTCCACGGCGAGTACAGCGGTTCGGCCGAGACCTCGATGGTGCCGACCCACTTGATCGAGGCGATCCCGACCCAGCCCGGCACCACCAGCCGCAGCGGTGCGCCGTGGTCGGGGGTGAGCGGCGCGCCGTTCATCTCGTACGCCAGCAGGACGTCGTCGAGTGCCTTGGCGACCGGCAGCGGCCGGCGGACCCGGCCCAGGTTCCGGCCGTCGGAGGTGACGTAGTCGGGGTCGAGTCCGATCGGCATCACGTCGACCGCTTCGGGGCGCAGCCCGGCCAGCCGCAGCACCTCTGAGAGCCGCACCCCGCGCCAGCGGGCGACCCCGATGCCGCCGAGCCTCCAGGGGGTACCGGGGACGGCCTGGTGCTGCTGGGCGGTGAAGAAGCTGCGGCCGTTGCCCGCGCACTCGATCGCCGCGGTGTACGAGGTGGCCGGCAGCCGCCGGAGTGCGGCGAGGTCGAACTCGACGGCGGGCCCGTCCAGTCCGCTGCCGGTGAGGGTGAGCCGCCACCGGTCGGGGTCGATGAGCGGGGTGCCGGTGTGGTTGCGGACGAAGAACCGCCCGGTGGGGGTGTGGAAGCCGGTACCGCCCTCGCGCAGGGCGTCCCAGCGCATCTCGGCGTTGGTCTCGTGCAGGACGAACCACTCGGGCGGCAGCGGCTTGACGATCCCGGGCAGCCCGGCGGCCGACTCCCGTTCGCCCTGCGGGAGTTCCTCGCCGCAGTGGCCCTGTCGCACACGATCGTTCTCGAACCGGTCCATCGGTCGCTTCCTTCCGGTCGGATGGGAGGAGAGGAGGCGTGTCCGCAAGCGCCCGCGGGGTGTCCGGGCGCCTGTTAGCGCCGTGTCATGCTCCGGATGATAGGGCGGCGCCGAACGACCCGGACAGCGGTCGGCTTGACCTTGACACAGGTGTCAACCTCTACCGTCCCCAGTGACGGCACCACTCACCGGCAGCCCCGGGCGCCACGCCCGACGGACCATCAAGGAACACTCCATGGCAGCAAACACGCTCTCCAGGATCACCCGGGGCACCGGCCCCGCACTCGTCCTCGCACACGGCGCGGGCGGCGGCGCCGAGGCGAACTGGGGCACCCTCATCGGCCCGCTCGCCGAGCACTACTCCGTGATCGCCCCGGACTACCCGGGCTCCGGCGGCAGCCCGGTCGAGGAGGGCCCGCTCGACCTGGACGACCTCGCCGACCGGGTGGTCGCGACGGCCGTCGAGGAGGGGCACGACTCCTTCGACCTGGTCGGATTCTCACTCGGCGCGGCGGTCTCGGTCCGGGCCGCCGCCCGGCACCCCGGGCGCGTGCGTTCGCTGGTACTGGTGGCCGGCGTGGCGGAGGCGACGTCGCACGTCCGCCTGGTGGTCGACGCGTTGCTGGCGGCGGAGCGGCTCAGCCCGGAACTGTGGGGCAGGTTCAACCTCGCCTTCGCGTTCGGCTCGGAATGGATCAACCGGCACTCGCCGGCCGAACTCACCCTCCTGGCAAAGGCGGTGGCCGCGGGCACTCCGGCCGGCCTGCGGCAGCAGTTCGAACTGGTCACCACCGTGGACGTCAGCGGCGACCTGGCCGGGATCACCGTGCCGACCCTGGTGATCAGTGCCACCGCGGACACCCTCTCCGTCCCGGCGCAGCACCGGAGGTTCGCCGAGCGGATACCGGGCGCCCGGCTCCTCGAACTCGCCTCCGGCCACCTGGTCACCGTCGAACGCGGACCCGAACTGCTGGCCGCCGTCCAGGACTTCCTCGCCGCACGACACCGGTGACCGCAGCACCGGCGACCCCGCCGACCACCCGGAACAACCGGTCCCGGGGCCGCGTTGCACCCGGTATGCGCATCGGAGAACTCTCCCGCCTGACCGAGGTCTCGACCCGGCTGCTGCGGTACTACGAGCAGCAGGGGCTGCTCCACTCCGAGCGGACTCCGGGCGGGTACCGGGAGTACGGGGCGGACGCCCAGGTGCGGGTCCGTCAGATCCGGGGCCTGCTGGCGGCCGGCCTCTCCACCAAGGTCATCGCCGAGATCCTCCCGTGCGCCACCGGCCCGCTGCCCGCCCTGGAGGCCTGCCCCGACCTGCTGGCCACCCTGCGAGTCGAACTCGCCGACCTCGACGGCCGGATCGAGACCCTGACGCAGAGCCGCGAGGCCCTGGCCGCCTACCTGGCCACCGCCCGCCCAGCCGCCGTCCCGTACGCGGCCTGAGCCCACCCGCCGAGTGGGCTCCTGCCTCACTCGATGCGGGGCCCTCGGCGCACGCCCCGGCACGCCGCCCGCGGGGCGCGGTCGGCGGGCGGTGTGCCGGACGGCGCATGACAGTGAGCCGGACGGCTCGGGTGGGGCGCCTCATCCGTCCGAGTGAAAGGGGAGCTCATCCGTCCGGGTGAACTACGCGCATCCGGCACCGGACCGCCGGGCACCACAACTCCCGTACCCCGCCAGGCCGGACGGCGCCCACCAGGGCTGGTCACACAACGCAATCCAGCATTACAGACAGTCAGATCAGTGGCATGCTGGCCGACGCGCACCACCCGTCCGAGCTGCCGAGAAGGCCCGCACGATGTCCTTACGAGCGTCCGTGTCCTTACGAGCGTCCGTACTGCCGCGCTCGACCCGCCTGCCGGGCCCCTCGCGAACAGCCGAACAGCCACCCGCCCCCACCCGCCTCCCCGGCCGCGCGGCAGTCGCCGCCGACCGGGCCGTCCGCGCCCACCTGGCCCTCGCCACCGTCGCGGCCTGCGCCCTCGGCCAGGCCCTGCCCGAGGCGGCCGCCGCGCTCCGGCACTGCCACCCGGTGCCCTGGGTCAAACCGCCGCCGCTCGGCATGACCCAGCAGTTGCTGGCCGCCTGTGTCCCACGGCTGCTGCGCGGCCGCCGGCGCCGCGCCCGCGCACCGCACGGTCCGGGCGGGCGGGACGGCCACCGGCGAGTGCGCCGCCTTCACCCTCCGAACGGTCGGCACGGCTTCCGCGACCCCGGCCGGCGGCGCCGCAGCCGTCGCCCGCAGGCCACTCACCCACCCGTCACCTGCCCAGATGTCCCGACGCCGAGCCCCCGCCCAGACTTCACCCGGCCGTAGTCACCGTTTAACACCTCCCTGGAATGCTCTCCGACATGAACGCTCAGCCGACCTCGGCCTCCCAGGCCCTCTCCCCGGACCGCTTCCCGCTCCCCCAGCGGCACCGCCGGATCCTCGCCTGCGCCGCCGTCGCCGCCTCGATCGCCCTGGGCAGCCTCGGGGTGGCCGCCACCGTCGAGACCGTCCGCCAGGACACCCTCGCCATCAGCGCCCCGGCCCGCTGAACCCGCCCTTCCCGGCAACGGCCTCGAGCGGGCCCTCCACACAGCAGGCCCAACCGGCCCCGGGGCGCGCCGGCCGACCGGCGCAACCCATCCCGGCCCCGCCGCCTGCGGGCTGCTCCCGGCCTCCGGCCCGTGGGATCCCTCCCAACGGGCGCGGGGCGGCCCCCGCACCACCACGCTCCGATCCGCCGCACCGCAGATCACGCCACGGCCCGCCACGTCATCTGGACGGCGCCGCCGTCAGACGGTCAGCTCCTGCTGGGCCTCCGACGCCGGCCGGGAGTGCCGCCCCGATCCCGGCCCCCACTGGACCTCCAGGGGAGGGGCATAGCGCGCGGCCGGCGCCCGCAGCAGCCAGGCCCGCCCGGCCGGAGCGATCAGCTGCATCCGGTACAGCAGATCGAGCGCGTCCCGCCGGAAACCCGCCAGGTCGGCCAGGTAGTCGCGATGCCATCCCGCCGCCAGGCCGTACTCGTCCGTGATGTCGCCCAGCGCACCGTCTATCAGCGCGTCGGGGATCAGTACCGCCGGGGGCGCCGACTCCTCCGGCAGCGGACGCAGCTCCTCCACCAGGCGCTCGACCAGCAGCAGGGCGGCCTGCGCCAGCGTCCCGCTGCCCGGAAGGGCGAGGTCGGTGAGCTCGTCGGCCGGATCCAGCAGGGCGACGCCCTCGGCCCTGACCTCCGCCTCCAGGCCGAGGAAGTCGGCGAACAGCTCGGCCTCCGCCCACTGGTGCTCCAGCAGCCAGGCCCGCTCCTCGGCGCCGAGCTCGTCCAGCAGCACCACCGGGGTCTCGGCGAGCCGCCGCCGCACGGCGAGGGCCGGACCGTCGGCGGGCGGTGCGGCCAACGGACCGAGGGCACGAGCAAGTCCCCGGTCGGCCAGCGGAGCGTCGTCCTCACCCCAGGTCAAAACCCGCCAGCGATCGAGCAGTTGGCGAACCTCGGGCTGCTCCACCTGGGCCGGCCTGCCGTCGGCGAGCGCGTCGAGCGCCCGTACCAGAGCGGCGTACCCGGCCGGTCCGAAACCCGGCAGTCCGCGCCCCGGCAGCCCGGCCTTGTGCAGCCGGGCGTAGGAGTGACCGATGGTCAGGGGGTAACCGAGCACCGTGAGGAATCGTTCCGCCAGCCAGTCCGCATGACGGCGGACCAGCGGAAATCCCGCCGCGTGCGGGCCGTTCGCCGTCACCAGCGGATGTGCCGCCAACAGCCGGGCAGCGGTGCGCCGTTCGACCGCCACCTCCTGCGGGGTGCTACCAGGCGAATGCTCGGGCTTGCGGTGCCGGCCGCGCCTCGCCGGGACGGCGGGCGGCAGCGCGTCGGCGGCGATCCGCCTCGCCCGGCGCGGCCCCTGGGCCGGCCGCCCCGCACGGGACCTGAGCCCGACCGGGAGCCGCACACTCGGCCCGTGCCACCAGCTCGTCCCCGCCCCCGCGGCCCGCCCGCTCTCCAGTACACCACCGAAGTGCCGCGCGCCGTAAAGCCCGTAGGCCGCCGTGAACAGATCATGCGCCGCAACCGGGTCGGCCACCGCCAACTGCACCGCAAGCTGCTCCGCCCTGCCGCCGGCCCCGGCCGCGTCAGCCGGAGCAGCCGTCACCACGGGTACCGGGCCGGGTATGTCGGCAGGCGCGTCGGCGATGAGCTGCCCCGCTCCCACCCCGCGCCCGCCTGCCAGACCACCGGACGCCTCTTCGACGCCGGTCGTGTACTCGCGCTGCTCCATGTCGCACACAAGACTAGACGGTGGGTGAGGCCCCTCGTGGCACCATCCGGCCAGGCCGGACGATTCGACCCCGACGCCGGGTGGCCGGGACGCGGCAATATCCTACGCGCCGGTAACAACCCCTTCCGCAGGCCGCCCGCCGTCGCCTATCGTCCAGGACGTGCCGAATCCGCCCCGTGTGCTCCCGTGGTCGATATCGACATCTGCCCTGCTCACCGTCGCGCGGGACGCCTCGCCGCGACCCCGCCCGGACGGCGTCGGTCCCGCCGCGCCGAGCTGCTGCTCCCCGACAGCGCCGCTGGTCCGGCTTCGACCCCTCGCCCGGCGGTCCGGCCGCCCACCGCGCACGCACGCCGTCGGCCGCCGCCAGGAGCGACACACCGCCCGGGGCAGCCACCCGGACAGCGGACTCGACGGCAGCCGTACCCTGCGGCTCAGGACAACTGGCACATCGGCCTCGGCTCCCGTCGGACCGCTCCCCGGGATGACGGGCAGTCCGGACGGCTCCGCCCCGCTCCGGGCAGCCGTCCGCCGGAGTGCCCCGACCGCCCGGGACGCCGCCGCAGCCGGCTGCCGGGGCGGCCACGCCCGCCATCCCACCAAGGGTCCCGGCTGGAAGCCGACCCCGACCGACCGCCTGGAGGCCACCCCCGTATGACCATCATTCGACGCCTGCGCTCCGCCCACGGCCTGCTCGGCACCCTCGCCGCCACCTCGGCCACCCACCTCGGCGCCATCGCCACCGGCGCGAACACGCCGCGGCTCGCCACCAAACCCGCGCTGATGCCGCTGCTCGCCGCGCACACGCTGGCCCGGGCCGAGCGGACCCCGCGACTGCTCACCTCGGCGCTGGTCGCCAGCACCGGCGGCGACGTACTGCTCCAGGTCGGCAACGACACCGCCTTCCTGGCCGGAATGGGCTCCTTCGCGGCCGCCCATGTCTGCTACGTCACGATGTTCGTCAAGCAGGGCGCGCTGAACGACCGTCGGCGCACGGTGCTGATCGCGGGAGCCTACGCGGCGGCCTGGGCGACCATGGTGAGTCAGCTCTGGCCCGGCCTGGGCGAGCTGAGAATCCCGGTCGCGGTCTACAGCCTGCTGCTGGCCTCCACCGCGGTGACCTCCGCCGGCCTCAACTGGCGGACTGGTCTGGGCGGGGCCCTGTTCCTGCTCTCGGACAGCCTGATCGCCACTCAGCTGGCGGGCTGGCGGGAGCTGCCCGGACACGAGTTCTGGATCATGGCGACCTATATCGCGGCCCAGTACCTGCTGGCCGTCGGCACCCTGCACGCCCAGGCCGCCGACTCGCCGGAGCCCGCCGACACGGCCGGCACCACGAAGGGCACGCCCTACCGGGCCCGGACGCGGCTCAGCGCCCCGGTGCACTTCCCGGGGCGCTGAGCCGAACGGTCCCGTCGGCCGGAGGCCGGCGGTGCACCTGTGCCGGGCGCGAGCCGCGCCGGTCCGGCCCAGGTTCGCCGTCGGTCCTTCAGTACCTCCCCGAGTTCCCGCCGGAGCCGCTGCGGCGGCGCAACAGCCAGACGCCGCCGATCCCGGCCGCGACGAGGGCGGCGCCGGTGGTCAGCTGCTTCGGGTCACTGGCGATCGAACCGCCGAGGCCGGTGCCCATACCACCGTGGGGGTACCGGCCGGAGGAACCGTCGTGGCCGTTCCCACTCTGCCCTCGGCCGCTGTCCCGACCCGAGCCGTTGTCGCGGCCCGAGCCGTTGTCGCGGCCGGAATTGTTGTCATGGCCGGAGCCGTTGTCGCGGCCCGAACCGCCGTCGTGGCCGTTCCCGCTCTGCCCTCGGCCGCTATCCCGACCCGAGCCGTTGTCATGGCCGGAGCCGCTGTCCCGCCCCGAGCCGTTGTCGTGGCCGGAGCCGTTCCCACCGCCGTCATGGCCGGAGCCGTTGTCGCGACCGGCACCGGTGTCTCGGCCAGCACCATTGTTGTCACGACCCGAGCCGTTGTCCCGGCCTTGCCCGCCCGCTTTGTTCCCGGAGTCCCCGCCACCGGGGTCAGCTGCGGGTGCGGCGTTCATCACGGCCCCCGCGGCAGTGGCCAGTGCCACCTCGACGGCCCCGGCGAAGCTCCTCCCGTCCGGGCACTTGCCGTCAACGCCCCACTTGTTGTCGGCACTGCCGGACTTGCCGCCTGCCAGCCTGGCCAGTTCCTCCTTGGCCGCCAGCAGCACCGTGCCGCGGTACTTCCCGTCCGAGTCCGCGCTGAGCGCGGCCTTGCCTGTGGAGAATGCCTGCGAGTTGGCGGTCACACTCCGCTCCGCGTTGTTCCCGCAGGCCACGCTGACCGTGACCGACTGTCCGGGAGTCGCCGCGGCCGGGCTGACCAGGATCGGTTCAGCGGCCTTGACCGCCGTCTCGGGCGTCGCTGAACCGATTGCCGCCGGGACCGCGACCGCGACCAGAGCCGAGCCACCTAGCAGAGCTGCGGCCGTACGCGTGATGCGCATGCCCGTACCTCCAGGTTCTCGGGCGCAGCCGGGGACTTGGTCGTCCACGTGATCGAACGACTACGCCCTGTCGCCCATGACGCTAGGCAGCGCCGACACCGGCGGCCACCGCACGGGCCCGTTCGGGTAGACCACCCACCCGGCGCGGCCCGCCGGGCCATACGGGCTACAGAGCCAGGTCGACCACCACGGGCGCGTGGTCCGAGGTGCCCTTGCCCTTGCGGGCCTCGCGGTCGACGTAGCTGTCGCTGACGGCCTCGACGAAGGGCTTGTTGCCGTAGGTGAGGTCGATCCGCATGCCGCGGTTCTTGGGGAAGCAGAGGGCGCGGTAATCCCAGTAGGTGTACGGGCGGTCGTACTTCAGCGGGCGGGGCACGACGTCCCGCAGGCCGGCCGTCTGAAGGGCGGCGAGGGCGGCCCGCTCACGCTCGGTGACATGGGTAAGGCCCTCGAAGGCCGCGCGGTCGTAGACGTCCTCATCGGTCGGGGCGACGTTGAAGTCACCGAGCACGGCGAACGGACGGGCCCCGGCGGCGTCCTCCAGGACGGACCGGCGCAGCGCCTCCAGCCACTCCAGCTTGTAGCGGTAGTGGGCGTGGTCGACCTCGCGGCCGTTGGGCACGTACACCGACCAGACCCGGACCGGTCCGCAGGTGGCCGCGATGGCGCGCGGCTCGGTCTCGGGCAGCAGTGCGTCGTCGGCCAGGTAGCCGGGCTGCTCGGGCAGGCCACGGACGACGTCGGTGAGGCCGAGCTTGGAGAGGATCGCCACGCCGTTCCACCGGCCGGTGCCGTGGGCGGCCGCCTCGTACCCGAGCTCCTTGACCGCCTCGAAGGGGAAGGAGTCGGTGGCGCACTTGAGCTCCTGGAGGCAGAGCACGTCCGGCTTGGCGCCGTCGAGCCACTCCAGCAGCTTGGGGAGCCGGGCGGTCACGGAGTTGATGTTCCAGGTGGCGATTCGGACGGTCACGGGCGGCCTTCCCGGGCGTGCGGAGCTGGTGCGGACAAGGGACGGAAACCCCTCGGCAGGGCTCCCACCCCGAACATACCGCCCGCCGCCGACAACCCATCGAGGCTCCGGCGGCCACTCGTCCGGAGGAACCGGCTCCGGAGGCAGCGCCACGGGCGGCGGCTCGGGCCCGGTCGTCCACCCGGGCGCGTTCTGCTCCCCCGAGGGCGCCACCGGTATCACCTCGAAGGGCACGCCCATGGTCTGCGGCCGCACCTCCGACGGCCGCGACCGCTGGCACGCCGCCTGACGGATCTTCTGCCCGGCCGGGACCTGCCCGGCCCCTTGCCCACCACACCCGACGCGGTCGAGGCGCCCGGCTCAGGCCAGGTGGGCCCGTTCGGAGCGCCGGCGCTTGATGGTGCGGAAGCGCCGGGCGACCTGGCGGGCCAGGTCGGCTGCGCCGACCAGGCCGGCCTCGTTGCCGAGGGCTGCGTGCACGATCTGCGCCTCGGGGCGGAAGCCGCGGCCGGTGAGGGTGCGTTTGAAAGCCTCCTGGGCCGGGCCGAGCAGCAGGTCGCCCGCGTCCGAGACGCCGCCGCCGATGACGAACCGTCCGGGGTCGAGGGCGGCGGCCAGGTTGGCGATGCCGACGCCGAGCCAGTGGCCGATGTCGTAGAGGAGTTCGACGGCGACCGGGTCGCCCGCCCGGGCGGCCTCGGTGACCAGCGGGCCGGTGATGCCCTCCCGACCACCGCCCGCGCGGGCGAGCAGCGGCTCGACCACCGGCGACTCCTCCTCGACCAGCGAGCGTGCCTCCCGGACCAGTGCGTTGCCGGAGGAGTACTGCTCCCAGCAGCCCCGGTTGCCGCAGGGGCAGCGGTGTCCGCCCGGGACCACCTGCATATGGCCGAACTCGCCCGCCAGGCCGTACTTGCCGCGGTCCACGAAGCCGTCCCGGACCACCGCGCCGCCGATGCCCGTGCCGAGGGTGATCATGACCATGTGGTCCTCGCCCCGGCCGGCCCCGAAGCGCCACTCGGCCCAGGCGGCGGCGTTGGCGTCGTTCTCCACCACCACCGGGAAGCGGAACCGCTCGCTCAGGGCCTCCTGCAGCGGTTCGTTGCGCCAGTTCAGGTGCGGTGCGAAGAGCACCCGCGAGCGGTCCGCGTCCACCCAGCCAGCCGCGCCGATGCCGACCGCGTGGACGTCGTGCCGGTCGGCCAGCTCCAGCACCAGTTCGACGATGACGTCCTCGACCACCTTGGCGCTCTTGCTCTTGTCCGGGGTCTCGGTCCGCAGCCGGTCGATCACCTTGCCCTCGCCGTCGACCACTCCGGCGACCACCTTGGTGCCGCCGATGTCCACGCCGATGGTGGGCAGCCGCAGCACGCTCGGGGGCAGTGCGCGCCGGCGCCGGTCGGCATTGCGCGGGCCGAGGCCGAACAGGGTGGGCAGCACTGGCGGCCTGGCGGTGCCGCTCGGGATGACGGTCACGTCGGCGGATGCTCCTTCGGGTCGGTGCGGCCGAGCTCGTGGGAGAGTTCGGCCAGGTCGGAGCCGCCCGCCATCTCGGTGGTGAGCCGTTCCAGGTTGATCTCCGAGCGCGGATGGCTACCCGCCATCCTCCCTCGTTTGAGCAGGGTGAAGTGGTCGCCCACCAGATAGGCGTGGTGCGGGTTGTGAGTGATCAGCACCACGCCGAGCCCGGCGTCCCGGGCGGCGGCGACGTACTTGAGCACCACGCCGGACTGCTTGACGCCGAGTGCGGCCGTCGGCTCGTCCAGGATCAGCGCCTTGGCGCCGAAGTGGACGGCCCGGGCGATCGCCACGCACTGACGCTGACCGCCAGAGAGCGTGCCGATCGGCTGGTCCACGTCATGCAGGTCGATGCCCATCTTCTCCAGGGCCTCCTGGGTGATGCGACGCATCCGGGGTACGTCGAGACGGAAGCGGCCGAGTTCGGCGCCGAGGAAGAAGTTCCGCCAGACCGGCATCAGCGGAACCACGGCCAGGTCCTGGTAGACCGTGGCGATGCCGCGGTCCAGCGCCTGCCGGGGCGAGCTGAGCCGGACCTGTTCACCGGCGATGGCGTAGCTGCCCTCGTCGTGCTGGTGCAGTCCGGCGATGATCTTGATCAGGGTGGACTTGCCCGCGCCGTTGTCGCCCAGCACGCAGCTGATCCGCCCCTGCTCGACCGTCAGCGAGACGCCCTCCAGCGCCCGGACGGCCCCGTAGGCCTTGCCGACCTCGTTGAGTTCCAGCAGTGTCACTTGCCCGGCCCCCGCTCCGCCCGTCGCTTGACCCAGTGGTTCAACAGCGCGGCCAGCAGCAGCATCGCGCCGAGGAAGAACTTGAACCAGTCCGGATTCCACTCGGCATAGACGATGCCCTTGCTGGTCATGCCGAAGATCAGTGCGCCGAGCGCGGAGCCGACCACCGAACCGTAGCCGCCGGTGATCAGGCAGCCGCCGATCACCGCCGCCACGATGTAGATCAGCTCGTTGCCGACGCCCTCCCCCGACTGCACGGTGTCGAAGGAGAACAGCAGGTGCTGCCCGAGCACCCAGGCGCAGAAGCCGACGCCGAGGTACAGGAAGGTCTTGGTCCGGGCCACCGGGACCCCGACCGCGCGGGCGGCCGCGGCATCGCCGCCGACCGCGAAGATCCAGTTGCCGAAGCGGGTGCGCAGCAGGATCCAGCTGCCGAGCAGCATCAGGCCGAGCCACCACCACACCGTGGCCTTCAGGGTCAGCCCGCCGATGGTGACCTCGGAGGCGAACAGCCAGTGGCAGGAGGCGAAGCCCTGCATGTCGGCGATCGACTTGGTGGAGACCGTGCCGGAGATCACCTTGGTGACGCCCAGGTTGGCGCCGGTGAGCATCAGGAAGGTGCCCAGCGTCACGATGAAGCTGGGCAGGCCGGTCCGGGCCAGCAGCCAGCCGTTCAGCGCGCCGATCCCCAGCGCGACCGCCAGCGAGACCAGCGCCCCGACCCAGGTGATCGCGGTGAACTGGTACGAGATCATCGAGGAGGTCAGCGCGGCGGTGGTGACCGCGACCCCGGCCGAGAGGTCGAACTCGCCGCCGATCATCAGCAGCGCCACCGGCACCGCCATGATCCCGATGGTGGAGGCGGTGTAGAGCACGGTGCCGATCGAGGAGGGCCGCAGGAAGCTCTCAGCCGCCAGGGAGAAGAAGACGAAGACCGCGACGGCGGCGAGCAGCGCGCCGAGTTCCGGGCGGGAGTGGTGGTGCCGGCGGCGCAGCGGCCGCTCCTGGGCGAGTAGGTCGGTGCCGCTCATCGGGTACCCCGCGCGACGTACTGGGCGAGCGCGGGGGCGTCGTCCTTGGTGAGCACCTGGGGTCCGGTGAGCACCGGCTTGCCGCCGCCGAGGGCGTCCAGGTTGTAGCGGTAGAGCCAGAGCAGGTCCACGCCCTCGTAGCCCTGCAGGTAGGGCTGCTGGTCCACGGCGAAGCCGACGGCGCCCGACTTCAGTCCGTCCACCACCTGGGTGTTGAGGTCGAAGGTGTCCACCTCGACACTGCGCCCCGCGTCCTTGGCGGCCTGCAGTCCGGTGGCGGCGAGCGGGGCGCTGAGGGTGAGGACGGTGTCCAGGCCGGGGTCGGCCTGGAGCTTGGCGGCGATCGCCGACCGGGCGTCGGGCAGGTTGACCCCGTTCACGTAGAGGGTCTCCAGCTGCCCGTTGAACGCGCCCTTGGCGCCGGAGCAGCGCTGCTCCTGGCCGATGTTGCCCTGCTCGTGGATCACGCACAGGACGTCCTTGCGGCCCCGGGTGCCCAGGGCCGTACCGGCCGCCTGTCCGGCGGTGGTCTCGTCCTGCCCGATGTGGGTGAGCGCGCCGAAGCGGGCGGAGAACTCCTGGCCGGAGTTGATGCTGATCACCGGGATGCCGGCGGCCTTGGCCCGGGCCAGCGGGGCGGCCATCGCCTCGCCCTTGGCCAGCGTGACCAGGATCCCGTCGACCTTCTGGTCGATGGCGGCGTCGACCAGCTGGACCTGGCCCTGGGTCTGCGCGTCGTTGGAGTAGAGGAAGGTGATGTTGTCCTTGGCCGCGGCCTGTTCGGCGCCCTTGCGGACGGTGTCCCAGAAGGCGTCGCCCGCCCCGGCGTGGGTGATCATGGCGATCTTCCAGCGGGGGGTGTCGACCGCGCCGCCCGCCGTGCTCGCCGCCCGGCTGCGGGCCTGCTCGGCGCGGAGGCCGCCGGTACTGCTGCAGCCTGCCGTCAGCAGGGCAAGGGCGAGGAGCATCGTTACGGTTCTTGGCATACCTCCCATTGTCGGTGCGTTCTCCCCCAGGTCAGCACGGGCCCCGCGCCGCACCGCCGCGCGGGTGACGGCACGGCAGGTCCGCAAACTCCGCAGCAGAGCCAGGGCCGTTGGACGCGCCTCCGGGGGCAGGTGGCAAACTTGTCCCCGCACTTAGCCGGTTCCCAGCAACATGTGACGTTCCTCTCAGCTTTCCGTCAGCTTCAAGAGCAACTGATCTCCCGTTCGAGACCGTCTGATCCCATCGGTGCGCGTGCCGGGCGAGTGGCGCCCGGGCGGCCTGCGACCCGGATACGAGAAGTTAGATGCAACTGACAGGTAAACCATTTCTGATCCTCACGATCGTCCTCGTGCCGATCTCGATCGCGGTTGCCATGCTGCTCTGGGGGCGGGTTCGCGGTCCCAAGCCGCTGCAGTTCCTGACCCGGCTGATCATGATCCTGTTCACGCAGATCACAGCCGTCCTGATGGTCTTCGTACTCGTCAACAACGCCAACCTGATCTACGGCAACTGGGACGACCTGCTGGGTACCGGCAACCACATCCGGGCCGTGCCCGAGGTGCCGAAGGAGGACCCGAACGCGGCTCCCGGCCAGGGCGCCTCGGACCGGCCCAAGGTCATCCAGCAGTTCAAGTCGGTCGACGACCCCAAGGTCCCCAAGGACGTCAAGACCACCGACCTGAAGGGCCAGCTCTCCGGCGTGGACGGCGAGGTCGTGGTCTGGACGCCGCCGCAGTACGACGACCCGGCGTACAAGGACAAGAAGTTCCCGGTCGTCGAGCTGCTGCCGGGCTGGCCGGGCTCCTCCTCCACCTGGTTCGGGTCGCTGTACGTCACCAAGAAGCTCAAGCCGCTGATGGAGAACGGCCAGGTCGCCCCGTTCGTCCTGGTCTCGCCGCGCACCGAGCTGCTGGGCAACACCACCGACACCGGCTGCGCCGACGTCCCCGGCAAGGTCAACGCGGAGACCTGGCTCACCCGTGACGTGCCGCAGATGATCATGGACAACTTCCGGGTGGACGACTCCGCCGACCGCTGGGCCGTGGCCGGCTACTCCGCCGGTGGCCACTGCGCCGAGAAGCTCGCCGTCTCGCACCCCAACCGCTACCGGGCCGGCATCAGCCTCTCCGGCTACAACGACCCGTCCGCGGAGTCGGCCTCGCTCACCGCGAAGGACCCGCACCTGCGGGAGATCTCCAACCCGCTGAACATCCTGAAGACCGCCGCCACCCCGCCGAAGGTCGCGCTCTTCATGGCCGGTGCCAAGGGCGACGGCTACGAGGGCGCCCTCGCCGTGAAGGCCGCCGCCAAGGCGCCGACCACGGTCACCGTCCAGGAGCTCAACGGCGCGCACACCACGGACGTCTGGAGCAACGCGCTCCCCGAGGCGTTCAAGTGGCTGACGGGGATCATCCCGGTCCAGCACTGACCCGGACACAGCCCGAGGGGCCCGCCGAAACGATTCGGCGGGCCCCTCGCGTATTCCCAGGCGGCACTCGGGAGCGGTTCACCCGCCGCCCAGGGCTCTCCCAGCCCCCGGTCAGGCGGCGAGTGCGGCCCGGCGCTTGCCGAGCTGTCGGCGCGGCCACGGGAACAGCCTGAGTGAACGTTTCGCCGCCAGGTCCTCCATCCAGCCGAAGCAGAGGACGAACAGGGCGATCAGCGGGATTGCGATCATCAGCGGGAACCAGTGGCTGCGAAGCAGCCACTGGCCGTGCTGGAACATGAAGTCGACGTCCCAGAGCCGGTCGATGATCGGGATGGCCAGCACCAGCGCGGTGTTGTGCCACAGGTAGACGCTGACCGCCCGTGCGTTCAGCAGGCTGATCAGACCGTTCCACCGTTCCAGCGGCCGCGGCCAGCGCTCCCAGGACGGGCTGAGGTGGAGCAGCAGCAGGACGTACCCGAAGGACCAGACGGCCTGGGCGATCGGGACGCTGTCCAGGTCGCTGGGGACGGTCGGGTCGTCCACCGGCCGGCTGAGCAGCCACCACAGGCCCGCCACCATGATCAGCGGCGCCACCGACGGGGCCAGGTACTGCGGCAGCTTGCGCAGCAGGCCCTCCTGGTGGGCCATGCCGAGGATCCAGCAGGAGCCGAAGGTGGTGAAGTCGGTGACGGTCTCCCAGATCCTCCCCTCCTGGTCGAACAGGCCGGAGTTGATCAGGATCGACAGCGCGAGCGGGGTGAACACCGTGATCCACGGCTGCCTGCGCAGCGCCTTCAGCATCAGCGGCGAGAGCAGCACGTACCAGAGGTAGGCCCGCAGGTACCACAGCGGCACCGCGATCTGCTCGGCCCAGGTCGGCTCGACGATGCCGTGGAAGCCGTGCAGGTTGTCGCCGAACGGCGGGGTGCTCACCGGCAGCACCCAGAACGCCAGCTCGCCCCACCAGACGGCCGGGTGCCCGTCGGAGTTCGGGCCCCAGCCGTCCAGCACCATCGCGGTGATCAGGATCGCGCCGAACAGCCACATCGGCGGCAGCAGCCGGCGCAGTCGGCCGCGGATGACGCTGAGCGCCGGACGGCTGAGCGAACGGGCCATCAGCGATCCGGCCAGCGCGAACATCACGCCCATCGACGGGAAGACCAGTGGCAGCCAGGCCCAGCCGAAGTTGTGGTACAGCACCACTCGGCCCAGGGCCAGGGCCCGCAGCAGGTCGAGGTAGCGGTCGCGCCCGCCCTTGCGGGGCGCGGGCACGTCCTCGGCGGCCTGCTCGGCCGGCAGGCTCTCGGGGGCCGGCCGGGGGATCCGCAGCTGGAGGGTCTCGGTGTGCAGGTCCGGGACGAAGGCGTAGGACTCGGACATGCTCAGACCTCCACGATCGGCGCGGCGACCTCGCCGGTGCGCCGTAGTTTCTGCCAGCGGAGCCGGCCGCCGGTCACCGCCGTGATCGAGGACTGGAGCAGCACCAGGTACATCAGCTGCCGGTAGACCACCTGCTGGACCGGCAGGGTGACCAGGTGCCAGGGCTTCTCGCCGTCCAGCCGGAAGGCGTACCAGGCGAGGCCGCCCTGGACCAGCAGCACGGCCGCCCAGGCGCCGAGGGTGGCCGGGGCGTCCACGAAGAGCACCCCGTAGAGGAGGAACAGGTCGATCAGCGGGGCGAGCAGCGGAGCCAGCACGCCGAAGAGCACCACCAGCGGCAGGCCGACCCGGCCGAAGCGGCCCGCCGGGCCCCGGTCGAGGACGGCTCGGCGGTGCTTCCACATCGCCTGCATGGTGCCGTAGCTCCACCGGTACCGCTGCGACCACAGTTGCTGCATGCTGGCCGGAGCCTCGGTCCAGGCCCTGGCCCGCTCGGCGTAGACCACCCGCCAGCCCTCGCAGAGCATGGCCATGGTGATGTCGGTGTCCTCGGCCAGGGTGTCGTCGCTCATGCCGCCGACCTGGACCAGGGCGCTGCGGCGGAACGCGCCGATCGCCCCGGGGATGGTCGGCATGATGTTGAGCGAGTCGTACATCCGGCGGTCGAGGTTGAAGCCCATCACGTACTCGATGTGCTGCCAGGCGCCGATCAGGGTGTTCCGGTTGCCGACCTTGGCGTTGCCGGCGACCGCGCCGACGCCCGGATCGGCGAACGGCTGGATCAACTCCCGTACGGTGGACGGCTCGAAGACGGTGTCGCCGTCCATCATCACCACGATGTCGTGGGAGGCGTTGGCGATGCCGTTGTTGAGGGCGGTGGACTTGCCGCCGTTGGGCTGCCGGATCAACCTGACGCCTGGCAGGGCGAGTTCCTCGACGATCTCCGAGGTGCCGTCGGTGGACCCGTCGTCGATGACGATGATCTCGATCGGATGGTCGCTGGCCGCCAGTGAGTTGAGGGTGTTGGCGATGCACTCGCGCTCGTTGTAGGCGGGTACCAGCACCGTCGCGGGCGCGGTCAACGGCGGCCCCCAGGAGAAGTCCGGGCGGCGCGAGCGGCGGGCGTGGCGGGTGGCCAGCACCAGCATCAGCGCGAACCGGGCGAAGACCAGTGCGCCGACCACCGCCAACAGCCCGACCAGCCAGGGCAGCACCTGGACGGAGAACTGGGTGCAGAGGATGAACGCCTTCCCCGCCCAGAGCTGGTAGCCGTGCACCGGGACCATGGTGGCGGAGGCGCCGAGCGCCTCGCCGATGCTGGCGAAGCGGTAGTTCTCGGTCTGGAGCTTGTCGATGATCTGGCCGAGCGCCGCCACCGTCTGCGAGCGGTCGCCGCCGGCGTCGTGCAGCAGGACCAGTTCGCCCTTGCCGGGCACCTTGGGCATCGCGGCCTTGACGATCGCGTCCACGCCGGGGCGCTTCCAGTCGTCGGTGTCCGAGTCGATGAAGGCGGTGAGGTAGCCGCGCCTGCCGACGTCCTTGGTCACCGGCCAGGTCCAGTCGTCCAGCGCGTCCGCGGTGGAGGAGTACGGCGGGCGGAAGAGCGAGGAGTGCACGCCCGCGACCCCGGCCAGTGCCAGCTGGGTCTGACCGAGCTCCCAGCCGAGCCTGGTCCTGGACTGCAGCGCCAGGTCGGGGTGGGTGAAGGTGTGCACCCCGATCTCGTGACCGCCGGCCACGATCCTCCGGATCAGGTCCGGGTTGTGCGCGGTCATCGAACCGGTGACGAAGAAGGTGGCGTGGATGTGGTGGGCCGCCAGCAGATCGAGGATCTTCGGCGTCCACTTCGGGTCCGGGCCGTCGTCGAAGCTCAGCACCACGGTGTGGTCGGGGACGGAGTAGCTGACCGGGTGGTCGTTCTTGTCCCCGCGGGCGTCGATGATCGGCCCGCCGGTCAGCAGGTTCGGCGGCACCGTGGTCTTGTCGACCGAGACGGCGATCCGCTCGTCGTGGAAGACCTCGTTGGTGGCCATGCCGCGCAGCACCAGCATGGCGAGCAGGCAGACCAGCAGTGACACCGGCAGGAAGAAGCGCAGAGGTGGGGCGGCTAGCCGGCGCGGCCGAAGGACGGACTGCCGTCGGCGCTGATGGCGGGACATGGGGTACCTGGATCCGGGACGTGGGTGAGGTAGGTGGTGGCTGGGCCGGACCATGGGCCGCGGCCTCGCCGGGCGGCTTCCGGCCGCCGGGCGGGGTGGGTCAGTGGTGGCTGGCCTGGGCCGTGGGCTGCGGCTTCGCCGGGTGGTTGCCGGCCTGTGGCGTGGGTGAGTGGGTGCTGTGCGCCGTCACCGCGGTCGGCGTGCCTCCCGCAGGGCCCGCCGGGTGCGAGGCGCTCGCCGAGGGCTTCGCGCTGCCGGCGGCCGCGCTGTGGGAAGCCGACGGGCCGGTGGCCGCGCCGTGGGAGGCCGACGGGCCGGCGGCCGGGGCCGAACCGGTGGCCGGCGGCGGGCTCCCCATCGGTGAACCGAGCGCGGTTGGCAGGCCGGTGCCGCTCGGTCCGGGGCTCGCGATGGTGCTGGACGGCTGGGGCGGCACCTGCAGGGCCGGGGCCTGGGACTGCATGCCGATCAGACTGCTGCTGAGCGCCGCCGCGACCATCGCGCTGGCCAGCCCGACCACCCAGCCGAAGCCGCGCAGCCTGCGGCCGCGGGCACCGGACTGGTCGACGAAGACCGGTGAGTGGTCCGTCGGCGGGGGGATCGGTCCGGAGTCTGGGTGCTCGGACCGAAGAAGAGTGGGTGCCACCGAGGGCGGGCCTTTCCGAAGGGGTGGAGCTGCGGCGTCTAACGCAAGGGGGGACGGTAATGCACGCTCATTAGATAAATCAGCGTCAATGTTCGATTTGGGTGGATCTGTGCATCCCTTGTGACCTGATTGCAATTCCTCCTGGAACATGACACTTCATGCACCCGTGCGATGACCTCATAGGATGCGCGGAAGCCGGCCGATGCAACCGGCCCGAACCATCCCGCTCAGGAACGGCCACCCTTGATCAGAACCGCTCCCGCCGCCCGTGGATCCCGGCTCCGGACCCACCGTGCGGCCGCCCTGGCCGTAGCCGTGCCGCTGCTCCTCACGGCCTGCAGTTCTCCCGGTGACACCGCCGCGGTTCCGGCGAGCGGCGCGGCTTCCGCCGCCCCGACGGCCTCGCCGTCGGCCCCGCCCTACGACGTCTCCGCCCTGCGCAAGCCGGGCGGCCGGCTGTTCGGCGTGGCGTCCGACGGGGCGGTCGGCGATCTCGCGCCGGTCAACGCGTTCGGCGCCAAGGCCGGGCACCAGCCGGACATCCGCGAGTACTACCAGGAGTGGGGCGACGACTTCGATCCCGCGGGCAACGCCAAGCTGTGGGGCAACGGCCAGGTGCCGATGCTCAGCTGGGTCCCCGAGCAGGCCCCGCTCGCCAGGATCACCTCCGGCGGCGAGGACGCCTACCTCACCAGGTTCGCCCAGCAGGTCCGCTCGTACCGGGGACCGCTGGTGATCAGCTTCGCGCCGGAGATGAACGGCGGCTGGACCGCCTGGGGACCGGGCCACGCGACGGCGGCGGACTTCGTCAGCGCCTGGCGGCACATCCACGACGTCTTCCGGGCCCAGGCCACCACCAACGTGATCTGGGTCTGGACCCCGCACGTCAGCGACTCCGGCACCCCGGCGGCGCTGCGCCCGTACTACCCCGGCGACGACTACCTCGACTGGGTCGGGCTGATCGGCTACTACGGCCCGCAGGACGGCAGCGACTACCGCACCCTGTTCACCCCGACCATCCGTTCCGTCAGGTCCTTCTCCGCCAAGCCCCTGCTGATCGCCGAGACCGGCGTCGCCGAGGGCCCGCGCAAGGTGGCCCAGATCGACGACCTGTTCGCGGGCGCGGCGGCCAGCGACGGCATGGTCGGCCTGGTCTGGTACGACCTGAGCAGGCAGTGGCCGGGCAGCAAGCAGCCCACCGACTGGCGGGTGGACAGCTCGCCGGCGGCGGCCGCCGAGGTCGTCAAGGCGGCCGCCGCGCAGAAGTTCGGTTTCCGGGTCGCTCCCTGACCCGGCGCGCGCCCGGCGGCACGGGGCCCGCCCGGGTACCCGCGCCGCTCAGGCCAGTTCGAGGGCCAGGTAGAAGTCGACCCGGTCCTCCAGGCGGGAGAGGTCGCGGCCGGTCAGCTCCTCGATCCGGCCGATCCGGTAGCGCAGGGTGTTGACGTGGACGTGGAGCCCGGCCGCGCAGCGGGTCCAGGAGCCGTCCGAGCGCAGGAAGGCCTCCAGGGTGCGGACCAGGTCGGCCTGGTGCTCGAGGTCGTAGGCGATCACCTTGTCCAGCAGGCGGCTTCGGAAGGCGCGCCTGACCTCGTCCGGGACGGCGGCCAGCAGCAGCACGTGCGAGGCGAGTTCCTCGGGACCGGCGACGCAGACCCGGCCGATCCTGGCTGCGGCGATCCGGCGGGCGTGCCTGGCCTCCTCCAGGGCGCCGCGCAGTCCACCGGCCTCCGATGCGGGAGCGGAGACACCGAGGGTGATCCGGCCCTCGGAGCCGAGTCCGGCCTCCAACGGGGCGAGCAGTTCGCGCAACGCCTCGGCGGGGACGCCGGATTCGAAGGCGGGCAGCACCACCACGGCGCCGGTGCCGGCGCCGGCCACCAGCGCGCGGTCGGTGGCATCGGTGAGGGCTTCCTCCAGGATTGAGCGCACCACCCCCTCGGGTAGACCTGTACCTTCGGCGCTGAGCACCAGCCAACTGCCGCCCGCGGTGAGCGACTTCTGCTCCGGTCCCTCGAACCGGGCGGCCATGGCCGCGGAGGCGTACAGCGTCCTGCTGATCTCGGTCGGGTCGGCGTCGCGCTGAAGCAGTGTCAGCACCTCGTCGGCCAGCCGGCGGCGCAGCCGGCGGCCCTCGTCGCGCCGGGTGCGCTCGGCGGCGACCAGCCGGGCCAGGTTCTCGGCCAGCTGCTGGCGTTTGGCGGTCCACTCGGTGATGTCGCCGGCCACCACGAGCACCCAGTCGGCCAGCGGCGATTCGCTCTCGGGGGTGGCGGAGGCGGGTAGCAGCGAGTACGAGCCGGAGTCCAGCCGGGCCCGGTGCGGGGGGCGGCGGCGCTGCCGCTCGGCGCTGAGGTGGGCGCGGACCAGCTGGTCCCGGTCCGCGGCCGGGAGCCGGTCGGCCGGTCCGGCGACCACCCGTCCGGTGGGGGCGAGCACCCAGCAGTCCAGGTCGAGGTCGCCGCCGAGCAGGTCCAGCACGGCGTCCAGGCCGCCGCCGCCCGCGGCGGAGACCAGCAGCCGGTGCCGGTCGACCAGGGCGGCGAGGTCGGCGGCCCGGTCGGCGGAGACCTGGCGGCCGATGAACTCGGTGAGGGTGGAGAAGGCGATGTCGTCGGGGACGGCGAGCAGCGGCAGCCGGTGCCGGCGGCAGGCCTCCACCAGGTCATCGGGCACCGGGCCGACCTCGGCCTCGCCGGCCGCGAGCGCGACCGCGCCGCCGGCCACGAGGGTCCGCACGAACCGTTCGGAGTCCTCGGGTCCGCCTCGCCAGAGCATCCCGGTGAGCACCAGCTCGCCGCCGTGCAGGTAGCGGCCCGGGTCCTGCAGGTCCGTGGTCATGACACCGCTGACCTGCCGGTCGAGCTCTTCCTCGGCGGCGAGCAGGCGCAGCCGAGGGGCACCGGGGGCGAGCAGGTCACGGACGCGCATCCGCAGACTCCTTCGTCTGAGTGAGGTGAGCGGGTCGCGGTGTGCCCGGGGCCGATCGGTCGGTGTCACGTACCGGTCGGCATCCGGGTCACGGACCCGTAGCTTCGGAATCACGGCCGGATTACGGTCGTAGATAGCGGTGGACGGTCCGCTCTACAGGGCGATTGTCCGCCTTAGAGGAACGTACAGGATGTCCGGCAGGAGCAGGGCAAGGGCTTCATGCCATCGGTGACTGCCAGTGGGCCCGGTCACAGCGGTTCACTGGCCACACGCCGCCGGACACACCCGGTGACCAGGCCGCGACCACCCGGCAACGAGGCGGCGGCACGGTCCGAACACCGGGTTCTGGGAACTGTGCCCACGGTCCGGTCGGCGACGACTTGAGGAGACACCCGCATGGAGTTCCTTCGGCCCGCCACCTGGGACGAGGCGCTCGCGGCGAAGGCCGAGCACCCGACCGCGCTGCCCATCTCGGGTGGTACGGACGTCATGGTCGAGCTGAACTTCGACGTGCACCGGCCGTCCGCGATTCTCGACCTGAACCGCATCACCGAGCTCACCGAATGGTCGATCGACGGCGACGTGGTGCGGCTCGGCGCCTCGGTCCCGTACACCCGGATCATCAACGAGCTGTCCGGTCCGCTGCCGGGCCTCGCCCTGGCTGCGCACACGGTCGGCTCCCCGCAGATCCGCAACCGCGGCGGGGTCGGCGGCAACCTCGGCGCGGCCTCGCCCGCCGGCGACTCGCACCCCGCACTGCTGGCGGCCGGACGCGACGTGTTCGTCGAGGCGGCCTCGGTGCGCGGCACCCGGATGATCCCGATCGACGACTTCTACGTCGGGGTGAAGCGCAACTGCCTGGAGGCCGACGAGCTGATCCGCGCGGTGCACATCCCGGTCGCCGACGGCCCGCAGCAGTTCTCGAAGATCGGCACCCGCAACGCGATGGTGATCGCCGTCTGCGCCTTCGGGTTCGCTCTGCACCCCAGGACCCGCACCGTCGGAACCGGCATCGGCTCGGCCGCCCCCACCCCGCGCCGCGCCGTCGAAGCCGAGGAGTACCTGCAGGGCGTGCTGGCCCGGCGGGGCCTGTGGGAGTCGGGCGAGTTGCTCGGCGCCGAGGTGATCCAGGAGTTCGGCGAGCTGGTCAAGGCCGCCGCCTCCCCGATCGACGACGTCCGGGGCACCGCCGACTACCGGCGGCACGCGCTGGCCGTGATGGCCCGCCGCACCCTCACCTGGACCTGGAACGACTACGGCAAGCAGATCAGGAGCGCGGCATGAGGGTCACTTTCACCGCCAACGGCAAGCCGGTGGAGGCGGACGACGTCTGGGAGGGCGAGAGCCTGCTGTACGTGCTGCGCGAGCGAGTCGGCCTGCCGGGCTCGAAGAACGCCTGCGAGCAGGGCGAGTGCGGTTCCTGCACGGTCTACCTGGACGGCGTCCCGGTCTGCTCGTGCCTGGTCGCAGCCGGCCAGGTGCAGGACCGCGAGGTCCGCACCGTCGAGGGCCTGACCGGTGAGAACGGCGAACTGGGCCTGGTCCAGCAGGCCTTCGTCGACGCCGGCGCCGTGCAGTGCGGCTTCTGCACCCCGGGGCTGCTGGTGCAGACCGACGCGCTGCTGGAGCAGGACCCGCAGCCGAGCGACGC
Source organism: Kitasatospora cystarginea (assembly GCF_039533515.1). Lineage (NCBI taxonomy): Bacteria > Bacillati > Actinomycetota > Actinomycetes > Kitasatosporales > Streptomycetaceae > Kitasatospora > Kitasatospora cystarginea. The sequence goes on from NZ_BAAATR010000006.1 coordinate 267,578, forward strand.
CGACATCCGCGAGGCGCTGTCGGGCAACCTGTGCCGCTGCACCGGTTACGAGAAGATCATGGATGCGGTGCGGCTCGCCTCCGCCCGCAAGTGCGCGAAGGGTTCCGGGGCATGAGCGAGCGGATCATTCGGCACAGCGCCCGGCGAAGCCACCGCACGAGCGAAGCAGGGGCGGGTGGACCGAGCACCCGCACGATCCAGGGTCAGAAGAACCTCCAGGACATCCGCCAGGCGAGCAAGGACGGCATCGGCGGCTCGCCGCTGCGCCCTGACGGCACGCTCAAGGTCAAGGGCGAGTTCGCGTACTCCTCCGACCTGTGGCACGAGGACATGCTCTGGGGCATGGCGCTGCGCTCGCCGCACCCCCGGGCCGACATCCTGAGCGTGGACGTCTCCGAGGCCCTCAAGGTCCCCGGCGTCTACGCGGTGCTGACCCACCAGGACATCCCGGGTTCCAAGTACTACGGCTTGGAGATCCAGGACCAGCCGGCCCTGGCCATCGACAAGGTCCGCTACCACGGCGAGGCGATCGCGCTGGTCGCGGCCGACCATCCGGAGACGGCCCGCCGCGCGGTGAGGAAGATCAAGGTCGAGTACCGGGTACACACCCCGATCGTCACCGAGGAGCAGTGCCTCCACCCGGAGAAGTACGGGTACGTCCACGAGCCGCACGAGTACAAGTCGCACGCCTCCGGCAACATCGTGCACTCGCAGAAGCTGGTCTCGGGACTCGGCGTGAGTGACGAGGTCCGTGCCATGGCGGACGTCATCGTCAGCGGTGACTACGAGGTCGGCATGCAGGACCAGGCCTTCCTCGGCCCGGAGTCCGGCCTCGCCGTCCCCGCCGAGGACGGCGGCATCGACCTCTACATCGCCACCCAGTGGCTGCACGTGGACCGCCAGCAGATGGCGCCCGTGCTGGCCCTGCCGCAGGAGAAGGTCCGCCTCACCCTGGCCGGTGTCGGCGGCGCCTTCGGCGGCCGCGAGGACCTGTCGATGCAGATCCACGCCTGCCTGCTGGCCCAGCACACCGGCAAACCGGTCAAGATCGTCTACTCCCGGGACGAGTCCTTCTTCGGCCATGTGCACCGCCACCCGGCGAAGATGCACTACGAGCACGGTGCCACCCGGGACGGCAAGCTGGTCTTCGCGGACGCCCGGATCGTGCTGGACGGCGGCGCGTACGCCTCCGCCTCCCCCGCCGTCGTCGGCAACGCCGCCTCGCTGGGCCACGGCCCGTACGTCATCCCGAACGTGCGGATGGAGGCCGTCGCCCTCTACAGCAACAACCCGAGCTGCGGCGCGATGCGCGGCTTCGGCGCGGTGCAGGCGGCTTTCGGCTACGAGTCCCAGATGGACAAGCTCGCCGCCGAACTGGGCATGGACCCGGTCGAGTTCCGGCAGCTGAACGCGGTGTCCGAGGGCGACTCCATGCCCACCGGCCAGCAGATCGACTCCCCCGCCCCGGTCGCCGAACTGCTGCGCCGGGTCAAGGACATGCCGCTGCCCCCGCCGCTGGACCTGGACGACCTGGACATCCGGCAACTGCCGGGCGCGCTGTCCAACACCTCGCACGGTGAGGGCATCGTCCGCGGCGTCGGCTACTCGGTCGGCATCAAGAACGTCGGCTTCTCCGAGGGCTTCGACGACTACTCCACCGCCCGGGTGCGGCTGGAGGTGATCGGCGGCGAGCCGGTCGCCATGGTGCACACCGCGATGGCCGAGGTCGGCCAGGGCGGCGTCACCGTGCACGCCCAGATCGTCCGCACCGAGCTCGGCGTGGAGCACGTCACCATCCACCCGGCCAACACCGAGGTCGGCTCGGCCGGCTCCACCTCCGCCTCGCGCCAGACGTACATGACCGGCGGCGCGGTGAAGCTGGCCGCCGAGGCGGTCAGGCAGGCGCTGTTCGAGAAGGGCCGGCGTCGCTACGGCTGGACCCACAAGGACCTGACGCTGCTCGGCGGCAAGGTGGTCTCGCAGGCCCGGGGCGCGCTGATCTCCATCGTCGACCTCCTCGGCGACGACGCGATCGACCTCACCCGGGAGCACCATCACCGTCCCACCCAGCCGTTCGACAAGGAGACCGGACAGGGCTTCGGCCACGTCCAGTACTCCTTCTGCGCCAACCGCGCGGTGGTCGACGTGGACGTGGAGCTCGGCCTGGTCAAGGTGGTGGAGCTGACCGCCGTCCAGGACGTCGGCAAGGCGCTCAACCCGCTCTCGGTCATCGGCCAGATCCAGGGCGGCTGCACCCAGGCGCTCGGCCTGGCCGTCATGGAGGAGATCATCCTCAAGGACGGGAAGGTGCGGAACGCCTCCTTCACCGACTACTTGATCCCCACCATCCTGGACACCCCGCCGATCCCGGTGGAGATCCTGGAGCTCCCGGACCCGAACGCGCCGTACGGGCTGCGCGGTGTCGGCGAGGCCCCCACCGTCTCCGCCACCCCGTCCATCGTCGCCGCGATCCGCAATGCGACCGGCCTGGCGCTCAACCGGATCCCGGTCCGGCCGGAGCACCTGACCGGGACGCTCTGACCGACCGCCCCGGGGCGACGGCAGGCCCTTCCCCGAGCAGGGCGAGGGGACATCGGGCCCGGCTCAGCAGCCCCGGGGGCACCACCCTGCGCCAGGAACCCGCGGCGCCCGCCACACCCACCCTCCGCTGCCTCTCCCACGCCGGGGTTCCGCAGCGGTGCGCACCACCTCGCACCGCAGGCGCCGTCGAGTGCGCCTCGTGAGTCGAACAGTCCCCCTGCGCCGCACCGCCAGCCGGCGGCCAGGTCGGCTCGCCCACCCCAACCCCCTATGACACTTGGGAGTGGACATGACCCGGATCCCCACGGAAACCGGTACCACCGAGGACGACAGACCCGCCGCCGGCGCCTCCCCCACGTCGTCCGCGGCGAGGGCGCCGAAGAACGCGCTGGACGCCTACTTCAGGGTCTCCGCCCGCGGTTCCACCTTCGGCAACGAGCTCCGCGGCGGTCTGACCACCTTCATGGCGATGGCTTACATCGTCCTGCTCAACCCGATCCTGCTGGGCGTCAACTAGCAACAGTCGCCGTGGTGCGGGAGACGGGTTCCCGCGCCACGGCGATCCGTGATCCGCTTATCCGCTCCCATCCTCTGCTCTTATCCCCGACCGCCGTGAGGAGCCCGGACATGCAGGACATCGCCGAGCAGCTGCGGAGCTGGCACGCATCCGGGCGCTCCTTCGCCGTGGCCACCGTGGTCGGGGTCTCCGGCAGCGCCCCGCGCGACCCCGGCGCCGCGCTCGCGGTGGACACCGCCGGCGAGGCGATCGGCTCGGTGTCCGGCGGCTGCGTCGAGGGCGCGGTGTACGAGCTCTGCCAGGAGGCCCTCGCCTCCGGCCGGCCGGTCCTCGAACGCTTCGGATACAGCGACGAGGACGCCTTCGCGGTCGGCCTGACCTGCGGCGGCGTCCTGGATGTCTTCGTCCAGCCGATCGTGCCGGGCGCCGATCCCGGGCTGGACGTCGGTATCGAATGCATCGCGTCCGGTACGCCGGTCGCACTCGCCCGGGTGATCGACGGTCCCGCCGGACTGCACGGTGCCACCGTCGCCGTCACCGCCGACGCCCACCACGGCTCGCTCTCCACCGCGCCCTCCACCACCACCGCGCTGGAGCGCGCCGTGGTCGCCGAGGCCCGCGCCATGCTGGACGCCGGGCGGTCCGGGAAGCTCGTCCTCGGGCTGGACGGGCGCCCCTGCGACGAGGAGCGGCACGGCGTCGCCGTCCTCTTCGTCGAGTCCTACGTGCCCGCGCCCCGGATGATCGTGTTCGGGGCGATCGACTTCGCGGCAGCGGTGGTACGGATCGGCAAGTTCCTCGGGTACCACGTGACCGTCTGCGACGCCCGGCCGGTCTTCGCCACCGAGCGGCGCTTCCCGGAGGCCGACGAGGTGGTGGTCGACTGGCCGCACCGCTATCTGGACACCCAACTGGAGAGGATCGACGGACGTACCGTGCTGTGCGTGCTCACCCATGACGCCAAGTTCGACATCCCCCTGCTGGAGCGCGCGCTGCGGCTGCCGGTCGGGTACGTGGGTGCGATGGGCTCGCGGCGCACGCACCGGGACCGCAACGCCAGGCTGCGCGAGGTCGGGCTCACCGAGGCCGAGATCGCCCGGCTGCGCTCACCGATCGGGCTGGACCTCGGTGCCCGCACGCCCGAGGAGACGGCCGTCTCGGTCGCCGCCGAGATCGTCGCCCACCGCCGGGGCGGCAGCTGCCTGCCCCTCTCCGCCGGCACCGGGCCCATCCACCACCACCTGCCCCACCCTGACGGCAGCCCCGAGTCCGTACCCCGGCCGCACGCGGCCTGACGGGAGCCCACCGAGTGTTGCGCGTCGAAACTCCCCGGGGGCGTCTGACAGTTGCCTCAAACCCGCCCTCGGTCGGCGGACGCGAGGCGGACGCGGAAGCCGAGGATCACCACCCCGGTGATCCGGTCCATGACCTTGCGGACACTCGGCCGGCTCAGCCAGCCGCGGAGGCCCTGGGCGAACCCGACCAGGACCACCGACCAGAGCATCCCCTCGACCACGTGCACGCAGGTGAGCAGCACACCTGTCGCGAGGTGCGGTGCCCCGGCCGTGATGAACTGCGGCAGCACCGCCACGTAGAACACCCCCCGACCGAGGCCGAGACGTGTTCCGGCGAGGTGCTGAACCCCAGCCCCAACTGGTTCCGGCGGAGGCAGGCCGGATCTCCTCGCAGTGTCGCCGGATGCGGAAGGTGTACCTAGCACCACCATCAAGTCGGATAGGAGCGCTACTGCCTCGGGCGCGCGCGAACGACATGCTGATGTTGTGCCCGAGGGGCGGGCACGGGAGGGAGTCAGGTGTCATGGCGAGCACTCAGCTGACCGGCGTTCATTCGCTCCGTCTGGTCAGCGTGGACGCCGGTTCGGGCTCCGGTGTCCCGCGGATCCTTCCGAAGGCCGCGGCCGCTTCGACGTTCCCCCTGCTGCTTCGCCGGGCGGCCACGGTCCTCACCGTGCTCGGGCTGGCGATGATTCCCTGGCTGGTCTTCCTGCACGCCGGGCTGCCGGCCACCGCTCAGGCCTCGCACTGGGCCTGGACGTGGACGGGTCTGGACAGCTTTGAGGCGCTCGGCCTGCTCTCCACCGGACTGCTCCTCAGGCGCGGCGACCGCCGGGCCTGCCTGACCTCCGCCGCGACCTCGGCCCTGCTGCTGGTCGACGCCTGGTTCGACACCATGACGGCTGCCCCGGGTTCGGACTTCAAGCTGGCGGTGCTGATGGCGGTCTTCGCCGAGTTGCCGCTGGCGGTGGCCTGCGCGGTTCTCGCGACCCGGACCTTCCCTCGGCCGGGCCGCTGAGCGGAAGAGCTCGTGACGTGATCGGCGCTTGCGGTCCGGTCCGTTTCAGGAAGTTCCCGGCCTGCCGCAACGGCGGTCCACGGGCGGTTCGTTCGGCCCGCTCGGGTCGACTGCCGACAAAGTCGGCGCTGGCGCAAGCAGATTGCACACAAACACAACTGATTGACCATCAGAGATGCTTCGATGGCCCAATCGGACATTTGGGGAGGAATTATGAGGCATTCGCGGGCATTGATCGGCGCGGGCGCTGCCGCCGCCGTCGCCACCTGGTGGTTCACCGACTCCGCGCCGTACCCGTACTCTCAGCACTGGCTGCTCGACCTGCCGCTGCCGTTCCTGACTCTGAAGCGTCTGGACCACGTGCTGCAGGCCCGGGAGGGCGAGAGGATCCTGGAGATAGGCCCCGGAACCGGCCTGCAGTCGCTGCACGTCGCACCGCAGCTGGGCCCGAACGGCCAGCTGGACATCGTGGACATCCAGCAGGAGATGCTCGACCATGTGGGCCGCCGGGCCAAGGAGCAGGGTGTCGACAACATCGTGCCGAACTGCGCCGACGCACATGAACTTCCTTTTGCGGATGGCTCGTTCGATGCGGCTTACCTGGTGACGGCGCTGGGCGAGATCCCGGATCCGGCGCGTTCGCTGGCCGAGCTGCGCCGGGCGCTGAAGCCGTTCGGGCGGCTGGTGGTCGGCGAGTTCTTCGACCGGCATCAGATCCGGCCGTCCTCGCTGATCAGCCTGGCGGAGGGAGCCGGGCTGCGGGTCGCCCGGCTGTACGGTCCGCCGTTCGCGTACTACGCGGTGCTGCGTCCGATCGCCGCCTGACGCCGCTCGGGCGGTTCCCGCCCGGCCGAACCGTAGACTGGACGGCCGTAGCCGTAGCCGTAGCCGTAGCCGTAGGCAGTGTCCTCAAAGGGTCAGGCCCACATGAGGAGTGAGGCGAGGGTGGCTGCGGCTTGGTACGAGACGGCGGTTTTGTCGTATCTGGTGGCGAGGCCTCGCCACTGCTTCAGGCGGTTGAAGCAGCGTTCGACGACGTTGCGATGCTTGTAGAGCTGGCGGTCGAAGGCCACGGGTCGACCGCCGAGGCTTCCGCGCCGCAGGCGGTTGGCGATCTGGTCGGCCCGCTCGGGGATGGTGTGGCTGATGCCGCGCTTTCGCAGCCAGACGCGGATCGCCTTGGAGCTGTAGCCCTTGTCGCCGAGGACGTGGTTGGGACGGGTGCGGGGCCGTCCCAGCCCGGTTCTGGGTACTCGTATCGCGTCCATGACGGTGGTGAACTGGGTGCAGTCGTTGGTGTTCCCGCCGGTCAGAACCAGGGCCAGCGGTCGACCAAGTCCGTCGACGGCCAGGTGGAGTTTGCTGGTCAGCCCGCCTCGGGAACGACCGAGCGCCTGGTTTTGGGTCCCCCTTTTCGTGCCCCGGCGGCACTCTGGCGGGCTCGCACGACGGTGGAGTCGACCGATACGAGCCAGTCGATGTCGCCGGCCGCGTCCGCCTGCGCTTGCGCGGCCCGCAACATCCGGTCGAAGGTTCCGTCCTCGGCCCAGCGCCGGAATCGGGTGTGCAGGGTGGCCCAGGAGCCGTACCGCGGCGGCACATCCCGCCAGGCCACCCCGGTCCGGAACTTCCACACGATCCCGTTCAGCACCGTCCGGTCGTCCAGGCGCGGACGACCCGTGCCGGGCCTGGGAAGCAGCGGCTGCACCAGGTCCCACTCGGCATCGGAGAGCTCATGACGACGTATCACCGCACCATGATCCACTATCCAAGATCACTTTGACGACACTACCTAGGAGCCCCAGATGCCCGAGTCCCATGCCCCGGAGCCGTCCGAGAGCGGTACGGCGGGCGGCGCGGCGGCGCTCGGGGACGAGGTCCGCCACCTGGCCCTGGTCGGCGGCAGGCGCGCCCCGCGGGGCGGCGGCCGGTCGGCGGCGGAGCGCACCCCGCCTGGCCGGGTCACGGTGGTGTCCGCGAGCATCGGCGCCGGCCACGACGGCGCGGCCCGCGAACTGGTGCGCCGCCTACGGCAGTTCGGACTCACCGTGGA